>JBAVTI010000086.1:0-2925 GCA_049696055.1 Paracoccaceae bacterium
GGCAAACGCCGGCCCGCCGATCCAGATTGCCAAAGCACCGACGGCGACCATGACAAGGGCGGAAAGCAGCCTTGGCCGCAGATCGGCCCAGCGATTGGTCACCGGGGGCAGCGTCATGCGCCCAAAACCCCGCCAAAGCGGCGTTCGCGGTTGCCAAAGCGCGACACGATCTTTGCCAATTCTTCGGGGGAAAAGTCTGGCCACAGGGTTTCGGTAAACTCATACTCGGCATAGGCCGATTGCCAGGGCAGGAAATTCGAGGTGCGGGTTTCGCAGCTGGTGCGGATCACCAGATCGGGATCGGGGATGCCCGCTGTATCCAGCCGGTCGGTGATCGCGGCCTCGTTGACCTGTTCAGGCAGGATTTTACCCGAGGCCACATCGGCCGCCAGTTTGGCAGCGGCGCGCACCAGTTCATCGCGGCCACCATAGTTGATGGCAACTGTCAGGTTCAGGCGCGTCAGCGGCGCGGTGCGGGTTTCAATCCCGGCCATCAGGCGTTGCAGTTTGGGGTCAAGGCGCGAGCGGTCGCCGATAAAGCGCATCCGCACCCCTTCGGCGGCCAGACGGTCGGCCTCGCGTTCGATATAGCGGGCGAAGATCGACATCAGGCCAAGGACTTCTTCGGTCGAGCGTTTCCAGTTCTCGGTCGAAAAAGCGTAGATCGTCAGCCAGCGGATGCCGATATCGGGGGCACAGCGCACGATTTGCTTGACGCGCTCTGCCCCCTTGCGATGGCCGACAAGACGTGGCCAGCCGCGATTGGTGGCCCAGCGGCCATTGCCATCCATGATGATGGCCACATGTTCGGCAATTCGTTCATACGAACCGGGCCGTACATACGAATTGGGGTCACGCGTGTCGTTGGCGGCCAAATCCTGCCCCTTTGTTCAAAACGAACAGCTTAAATCTGCATGATTTCGTGTTGCTTGCCTTCAAGCAACCGGTCAATCGCAATGATGGATTTATCGGTAAGGTCTTGCACCTCGTCGGCCCACATCTTTTGGTCATCCTCGCCCATGCCGGCGGCTTTGGCCTTTTTGATCTGATCCATGCCATCGCGGCGGACGTTGCGGATCGAGACTTTGGCGTTTTCGGCGTAACCGGCGGCCACTTTGGACAGCTGACGGCGGCGTTCCTCGTTCAGCTCGGGGATGGGCAGGCGGATCAGCGGGCCGTCAACCACCGGGTTGATGCCAATACCGGAATCGCGGATGGCGCGTTCAACCTTGGTGATCATCGCCTTGTCCCAGACGTTGATCACCACCATGCGCGGCTCTGGCACGTTGACGGTGCCAAGCTGGTTGATCGGCGTCATCTGGCCATAGGACTCGACCATGATCGGATCAAGGATCGACGCCGAGGCCCGTCCGGTGCGCAGCGAGGCAAATTCAGTGCGCAGCGCATTCATTGCACCATCCATGCGACGCTGGATGGCATCGAGGTCAATCTGTTGGTCGTCTTGCGACATGGTGTCCTCATCGTGGCAGGCGTGTATTTGCCGCTCTATAGCAGCAGGCGGGCGCAGGGGTATAGGGGGTCAGCCGTGAACGCGGGTAAAAGTGCCCATTCCGCGCAAGATCCCGCAAAAGCCACCGGGCTCGTCGAGGCTGAACACGATGATCGGCAGGTCATTGTCACGCGCAAGGGCAATGGCCGAGGCATCCATCACGCCGAGATGCTTTTGCAGCACCTCGTCATAGCTGACGGTATCATAGCGTTTGGCGTCGGCGTGTTTCTTGGGGTCTTTGTCATAGACGCCATCGACCTTGGTGCCTTTGAAGATCGCCTGACAGGCCATTTCGTTGGCGCGCAGGGTGGCGGCGGTATCGGTGGTAAAATACGGGTTGCCGGTGCCTGCGGCAAAGATGCAGACGCGCTTTTTCTCAAGGTGGCGCACGGCGCGGCGGCGGATGTAGGGTTCACACACCTGATCCATCGGGATGGCGCTGATCACACGGGTAAAGACATTCAGGCTTTCTAGGGCTGCCTGCATCGCAAGGGCGTTCATCACCGTGGCAAGCATGCCCATATAGTCGGCGGTGGTGCGCTCCATGCCTTGGGCCGAGCCTTGCAAGCCGCGAAAGATATTGCCGCCGCCGATCACCATGCAGATCTCGACCCCCAGATCATGCACCGATTTCACCTCTTGGGCGATGCGCTGCACGGTGGGCGGATGCAAGCCATAGCCCTGATCCCCCATCAGCGCCTCGCCCGATATTTTCAGCATCACACGGGTGTATTTTACGGCCGCGGGTTGGATGGTAAGGGTCATCTGGGTTGGTCCCCGTTCCTGATGGTTCGATTTTTGCGAAAGTGGTGGTTTTCGATTTTGCTGGCGCGCAAAATGTCGCAAAACCCCGGCGGGTTCAACGGTGAAAGGCTATGGGGCGGCGGAAACCGCTTTCGCGCGGCCTTGCACCAGCCCCGGGATATTCGGGCCAGAAAGAAAGCGGCAACGTGACAATCGACATCGCAAGCCTTTCCGCCGAGCAACCGGTGTTGATTGCCGGACCGACGGCCAGTGGCAAATCGGGGCTGGCACTGGAGATTGCGGCGCGTCAGGGCGGCGTGATCGTCAATGCCGATGCGTTGCAGGTTTATGGCTGCTGGAGGCTGCTGTCGGCGCGGCCTTCGCTGGCGGAAGAAGCCGCGGCGACGCATCGGCTTTACGGCCATATTGGCCGCGATCAGGCCTATTCGGTGGGGCATTGGCTGCGCGAGGTGGCAGAGGTGTTGGCAAGTGGTGCGCGCCCGATCATCGTGGGCGGCACCGGGCTGTATTTCAGGGCACTGACCGAAGGGCTGGCGGAAATTCCGCCGACCCCGCAGCAGGTCAGGGCCGAGGCTGACGCGCGACGGCTGGCGGGAGAGATGGCCGCGATGCTGGCGGAACTGGATGCGGATACGCGCGCGCGGATTGAC
>JBAVTI010000087.1:0-3510 GCA_049696055.1 Paracoccaceae bacterium
CCCTTGTCCGAAAGCGGTGACCCCGCCGAGGTATAGTCGTCCATCGACGCCGCGGTGGCGATGCACAGATAGGGGCGATCCAGTGCAAAGGCCGCGTGTTTGACGATATCATTGATCACGCCAGACCCAATGGCGACCGGGGTGGCGGCGTCTTGTTCAAGGATGTGGCGCAAAGTAGTGGCTAGTTCCACCGTGGGCTTGGGGCGCGGAGTGGCGGGCAAAATGTGGCGGCGGGTCTGGACGCCAGCGGCTACCAGTGCTGTCTGAACGGCGGGGCCAGCGGCGACCCAGGTGTTTTCATCGGCAATCAGACAAGCCGGACCGGGGCCGAATTGCCGCAAGAACAGGCTGCCGGTTTGCGTCAGAACACCCCGCCCCACCAAGACCTCGGCCACCGAGGACGAGTGCGTGACAGCATCCCGAATCGTTCTTTGCGTGTCGGTCATACTGGCACTCCACCCGATACCAAGGTGCGCCCGCCCGCGCCAAACAGATGCAATCGGGCAAGGGGCAGACCAAGGCCGATGCGGTCGCCGTGGTTAAGCGCGGTATCGCCTTCGGCACGCACCACGATCTGCTGGCCCGAGGCGCTGCGCACATAAAGATAGGCGTCACCGCCAAGTGTCTCGCGCAGGGTGACGGTGGCAGGCAGATCGCCCTGCCCTTCGGGCAAAATGATCAGATGTTCGGGGCGGATGCCCAACCGCGCGGCGGGGGTGGGGGGTGTTGCAAGTTCAAGCACCTTGCCCTCGCACAAAACCCGGCCATTCTGCGCACCGACATCCAGAAAGTTCATCGACGGTGCGCCGATGAAACCGGCAACAAATTCACTTTGCGGGCGGTGATACAGGTCCATCGGGCTGCCAACCTGCTCGATTCTTCCCGCGTTCAGCACCACAATCTTGTCGGCCATCGTCATCGCCTCGACCTGATCGTGGGTCACATAAATCATCGTCGCCTTCAGGTCGCGGTGCAGCGCCTCAAGCTCGACCCGCATCTGTACCCGAAGCTTGGCATCAAGGTTCGACAGCGGCTCGTCGAACAAAAACACCTTTGGGTTTTTCACGATCGCCCGACCGATGGCCACGCGTTGGCGCTGACCACCCGACAGCTGCCCCGGCTTGCGGTCAAGGTAGTCGCCCAACTGCAAGATCCGCGCCGCCTCGGCAATGCGCCGCTTGCGATCATCGGCAGGGAAGTTGTTGACTTTCATGCCAAAATCCATGTTCTCGCGCACCGTCATATGCGGATAAAGCGCGTAGGATTGAAACACCATCGCCACACTGCGCTCGGATGGCGCAAGGCTGGAGACATCCTGCCCACCGATCGAAACCACCCCGTCCGAGATCGGCTCCAGCCCCGCAATGCAACGTAGCAAGGTTGATTTGCCGCAGCCCGAAGGCCCGACAAAAACCGCAAACTCGCCATCGGCAATCTCAAGGCTGACATCGTACAGCGCCTGACTGGCCCCATAGAATTTGTTCACGCCGCTCAGCCGCACTTCGGCCATCCGCTGTTCCTTTATCTTTCCCTGACGTCAATTTTCTAGGTTGACTCGCAGCCCGCTTGTTACATTTATATGCAAGGCGATACAAATGGAAGTCAACCGCGAAACACCGCGACATCTGGGAGGATGCTATGAACCTGAAACTGCATGTAAGCGCGCTGGCGCTTGCTGCTTCGGCTGTTCTGACAGCTGGGGGGCAGGCCAACGCTTGGACACTTGAAGAGGCGGCAAAGCCCTATGCTGGCACCGTGATCGACGTTCTGTTCCTTGACCGTCCGGGCTATGCTGCCGCCAAAACCATGATCCCTGACTTTGAAGCCGCAACTGGCATCAAGATCAACCAGACCACCGTGCCCTATGAGAATGCGCTTGGCGAACAGGTGCGCGATTTCGTGGCGGGGGGCGAGATTGACGTCGCCCTGATCGACCTTGTCTGGATCGGCAACTTTGCTGAAAACGGCTGGATCGTGCCGATTGACACCTTTACCGCCGACCCCGCTCTGGCCGACCCGGAACTGGATATGGCCGACTTTTTCCCGCTGGTGGTGAATGCGTTTGGCGGCTGGAATGGCGTTACCTACGGCCTGCCGTTCGACAACTACTCAGGGCTGTTGTTCTATAACAGCTGCATGTTGAAAGACGCAGGCTTTGACGGCCCGCCCGAAACCTGGGCTGATCTCAAGGATGTCTACGGCCCTGCCCTGACCAAGGATGGCAAGTACGCTTTCGCGCTGCAATCCAAGCGCAACGAGACCCAATCGGCCGATAGTTTCGCGCGGATGTTGTGGCCGTTTGGCGGCAGCTTCCTGAACGCCGAATTCAAATCGAACCTGAATTCGCCCGAAAGTCAGGCCGGCTTGCAGTTCCGCCAGGACCTGATGCAATACATGCCCGAAGGTATCGTCGCCTATGACCACACCGAGGCGGTGAACGGTTTGGCGCAAGGCGATGTGGCGATGCTGACCGAATGGTCGGCATTCTATTCCACGCTTGCCTCGGCTGAAACCTCGACCCTTGGCGATTGTCTGGCCGTAGCCCCCGAGCCAAAAGGCCCGGCAGGCCGCAAGCCAGCCCTTGGTGGCTTCTCGCTTGCTGTAGCGACGCAAGCCGATGATGCCGAAAAGGCAGCGGGTTGGTTGTTCATCCAATGGGTAACGTCGAAGGCCAATGCCGGTAAATACCTCGAGCTTGGCGGCGTGCCCGCGCGTCAGTCGGCCTATGCCGATCCCGCACTGGCTGCGACCTACAAGTTCATCCCCGCACTGGTGGAAAGCTGGAAAGAAGGCGTGCCAGAGTTCCGGCCACGCTTTGCCGAATGGCCTGCGATCACCGAAATTGTGCAGGAATACGGCACCAAGATGATGCTGGGCGAAGTGTCGGTCGAGGAAGGCGCCAAGACCATCGGTGAAAAGATGGAAGCGGTGCTTGCCGAAGCGGGCTATTACGACGGCAAAAAGCCGCTGGCGCAGTAACGGCAACGGGTGCGGCACCGCTCCCGGGCCGCGCCCCACCCCGGCTGAAAGGCCGGGGTTCTTTTATCCCCGAAGGTCTGGCAACGGAGCCCTGCAGATGACAACCAAAGTGCGCCGCACCACTCTTTTGGCCTTCATTGGCCCGGCGGTGTTTGCGCTGTTGATCGTAGGGATCGTGCCGCTGGGCTATGCGGCGTGGAAAAGCCTGCATTATTTCAACCTGACCAAACTGGCGCAGACCCGGTTTGTCGGCTTGGACAATTATCTGTTCGTGCTGACAGACCCGGTGTTCTGGCAGGCAATGGGCCGCACTGCCACGCTGTTTTTCCTGTCAGTGCCGGTGCAAATTGCCCTTGGCCTGACCATAGCACTGGTACTGCACCGCCCCGGATTGACCCTGTTCAAAACCCTGACCCGGCTGGCATTGGTGCTGCCGATGGCCACTACCTACGCGGTGGTGGGGTTACTGGCGCAGGTGATGCTGAACCAAAAGTACGGCGTTATCAACCAGATGCTGGGTTGGGTCGGGGT
>JBAVTI010000088.1:0-5848 GCA_049696055.1 Paracoccaceae bacterium
GGCGCACGGTGCGCGAAAATATCGGGCTGGGGCTAGAGCTTGCGGGCATGTCTTTGGAAGACCGTCGCGCCCCGGTGGATGAACAATTGGCGCTGGTAAACCTGTCGGCCTGGGCCGACCGCAAAGTGGGCGAGCTGTCGGGCGGCATGCAGCAACGTGTCGGGCTGGCGCGGGCTTTCGTCACCCAGGCGCCGATTTTGCTGATGGATGAGCCGTTCTCGGCGCTTGATCCGTTGATCCGCGCCCGGCTGCAAGATGAGCTTCTGGATCTGCAAGCCAAGCTGAAACGCACCATCGTTTTCGTGTCACACGACCTTGATGAAGCGTTCAAAATCGGCAACCGCATCGCCTTGATGGAGGGTGGCCGCATCGTGCAATGCGGCACCGCGCGCGAAATTATCGCCAATCCGGTATCGGAATACGTCGCCGATTTTGTGGCGCATATGAATCCGCTGTCGGTGCTGACGGCGCAGGATGTGATGGTTCCGGGCCCCAGTGGCAGCAGTATTGCCGTGACCACAGACACCCCGGTGCGTCGGGTAATGGAAATGATGCGCGACGGGGCGGGCGAAATTGCCGTGACCGAGGCGGGTAAAGCCTGCGGCACCATTCGCGCCGCAGATGTGATGGGCAGATTGATCAACCCGCGCGGCTAAAGCAGGTTGGTTACTTATTGCGCGAAAAGCTAAGGATATTTCCGCGCGGCAGGTTCAACAGCGTCAGAGTATCGCCCTGCGCGTCCATCACCGCAAGGCAGGTAAAGGCCTCGGGGTCGCCGCCCATCGGTCGCACGATCAGCGCCGGGTCATCGCTGGGGCTGCCATCGGCGCAAGCGTCGTCGATTTGCAAGGTCGAGGTTTCCACCACTTCGCCCGAAATCACGTCGGTCCATTCCGACCCGTTGATCTGCACCACATAGCTGGCGTCGTCGTTCGACAGCCAATCGCCCTGCAAAACAGTGCGCAGATCAGCATAGGGTTCGGCGTCCAGCACCGCCACGCCACCCATCGCAATTTCGGCGGTAATGTCACCCAAGCTGATGATTTCGCCAGATATTTGAACCGGCGTGTTGACGGCCAGCGCTTCCAGTTCGGCCATCATTTCCGGTGCGGTTGGGCCGTCGTAAAGGGCCAAATAGCGAAAGCCATCGGCGTAAACCATGCACCCCGGCGCCTCACCTTCCGTGGTGCAGCCTTGCATCAGCCCGGCTTGGGTGAACGGTTCGCCATAACTTTCCTGCGCCAGTGCAGCAGGCGCGACCAGCCACAGGGCCAACATCAAGGGAATGCGCATCGGTCGTCTCCTGTACAATATCAGGCTTTCGCCACCGCTTTGGGTTTAGCCGCGGCCTTGGGCTTGGCCACCGCTTTGGGTTTTGCAGCCGCTTTGGGCTTCGCCGCTGCTTTGGGTTTCACCGCGGCCTTTGGCTTGGAAACCGCCTTCTTCGCTGGCGTTTTCTTGGCCTTGCCGCCCTTGGATGCCTTTTCGGCCACCAAAGCCAGCGCCTCGTCCAGTGTCACCGCCTCGGGCGTCAACTCTTTGGGCAATGTCGCGTTCACCTTGCCCCATTTGACGTAAGGCCCGTATTTCCCCGGCATCACCGTGACCGGCCCGCCATCAGGGTGCTCGCCAAGGTCGCGCAACGGCTCGGCTGGTGCCGAAGCCCCCCGCCCGCGCGAAGCTTTTAGCGCCAGAACCTCAACCGCGCGGTTCATGCCGATGGTAAAGACTTCCTCCACATCGGTGATATTTGCATAGGTAGTACCGTGCTTCACATAGGGCCCAAAGCGGCCAATCGCCGACTCGATCATCACCCCATCCTCGGGGTGCGGGCCGATTTGGCGCGGCAAATCCAGCAGCATCAGCGCCCGTTCCAGCGTCAGATCGTCGGCCGCCCAACCTTTGGGCAGGCTGGCGCGCGGCGGCTTTGGCACCTCCTCGGTCGCCTCGCCCTTTTGGATATACGGCCCAAATCGCCCGGTGCGCAGCGAGATCGGCGCGCCATCAGCAGCCTCGCCCAACACTCTGCCATCAACCGATCCGCCTTCGTCGTTGCCGGAAATCGGGCGGGTATAGCGGCATTCAGGATAGTTGCCGCAACCGATAAACGCGCTGCCTGACCGCGCGGTTTTCAGGTGCAAACGCCCGGTGCCACAAACCTGACAGATGCGCGGATCAGAGCCATCAGCGCGCAACGGATACAGGTGAGGCGCCAGAAATTCATCAATCTTTGTAAGCACTTCACCAATGCGCAGATCGGCGGTTTCCGCAATCGCGGCGGAAAAATCGCGCCAAAACCGGGCTAGAACTTCCTTGTAATCGCGCTCGCCCGCCGACACATCATCAAGCTGCCCCTCAAGGTCGGCCGTGAAATCGTACTCAACATATTTGCGGAAATAGTTGGTCAGAAAGGCGGTGACCAGACGGCCCTTGTCTTCGGGATACAGCCGGTTTTTGTCTTTGCGCACATATTCGCGGTCAACAATCGTGGTCAGGATCGAGGCATAGGTCGAGGGCCGCCCGATGCCCAATTCTTCCATCTTTTTCACCAAGGTCGCTTCGGAATAGCGCGGCGGCGGTTGGGTGAAATGCTGCTCGGACGCGACCGATTTCTTTGCCGCAGGCTCGCCTTGCATGATTTGCGGCAGACGGCCCTCGTCGCCCTCTTCGTCATCGCGGCCTTCTTCGTAGATCTTCAAAAAGCCATCAAACAGAACCACTTGGCCGGTTGCGCGCAACGAAACCTGCCCATCGGGGCTGGCGATATCCACGGTCGTGCGTTCCAGACGCGCCGCGGCCATCTGGCTGGCGATGGTCCGTTTCCAGATCAGGTCATATAGTTTGCGTTGATCGGCCTCGGTCAGGCGCAGCTTTTCGGCATCGGCCGACATATCGGTCGGGCGAATACATTCATGGGCTTCCTGTGCGTTTTTCGCCTTGTTTTTGTACATCCGCGGGCTGTCGGGAACATAGGGTGCGCCAAAGCGATCCTTGATCTCTGCCCGCGCCGCCGTCACCGCCTCGGGGGCCATGTCGATGCCGTCGGTCCGCATATAGGTGATGTGCCCGGCCTCGTACAAACGCTGGGCGGCGTTCATGCACTGCTTGGCACCCATACCGAATTTGCGCGATGCTTCTTGTTGCAGGGTCGAGGTCATGAACGGTGCCGAGGGGTTGCGCGCGGCGGGCTTGGATTCGACCGCGGCCACCGAAAATGTTCGAGAAGTGACAGCATGAACCGCTATTTCCGCTGCTTCGGCAGTAGGAATGTCGAATTTGTCTAGCTTCTTGCCGCCCAGCACGGTCAACCGTGCCTCGAAATCCTGGCCACGCGGGGTGGTCAGAACCGCACCGACCGTCCAGAATTCGCGGGCGCGAAAGGCTTCGATCTCCATCTCGCGCTCGACGATCAGACGCAGGCAAACCGATTGCACCCGGCCCGCCGATTTGGCCCCCGGCAATTTGCGCCACAGCACCGGCGACAGGGTAAAGCCCACCAGATAGTCCAGCGCGCGCCGCGCCAGATAGGCATCGACCAGCGGCTGATCAACCTGCCGGGGATTCTTCATCGCCTCGGTTACCGCCGCCTTGGTGATGGCGTTAAAGGTAACCCGGCTGACTTTGGCACCCTTTTTCAGGCTACTGGCCAGCGCCTCTTGCAGGTGCCACGAAATCGCCTCGCCCTCGCGGTCAGGGTCGGTCGCAAGGATCAGTTCGTTGTCGGTTTTCAGGGCCTCGGTAATGGCGCGGATATGCTTTTTGCTATCGGCCGCCACTTCCCATTTCATCGCAAAATCATGCTCGGTGTCGACCGAACCATCCTTGGGCGGCAAATCGCGCACATGGCCGTAGGATGCCAGAACCGTATAGTTGGAACCCAAATATTTGTTGATTGTCTTGGCCTTGGCCGGTGACTCGACGACGACAACTGCCATGAAAACCCCTAAGCCCCAAGCCAATGCAATGGCGGCGCAAGATGTGGGTGATGGGGGGGCTTGTCAATGGAGGCTATGCAGGGCGCCCAAAACGCCGAGGGGCGGGATTGACCTGTGACCGGTTTGCCCGCAGTTTGCAGCCAAGGCCGCCGCCCCGATTTACCCCCAGATTAAGGAATACACTGGATATGCCACCCATCCATATGGCCATTTGGGCCTTTGTCATCGCCTGTGGCCCGGCTTTTGCTTGGCAGGAACCGGCGCGTGGGTCGTCTGATCGGGCGGAACTGATGGATGCGTTGCGGCCAGATGCCGAAGATATCCTTGGGGCGCCGGTCGAATTCGTGATTGATCAGTTGCGGGTCGAGGGCGACGTGGCGTTGGCGGTGGTTCTGCCGCAGCGCCCCGGCGGCGGGGTCATCGACATCTACGACACACCGATGGTGCAACGCGATGGCGTGGACCCAGAGTATATGGATGGCACCCGGATCGACGCCTTGCTGCAGCGGTCTGGACAGGGGTGGGTTGTGGTGGATTGGGCCGTCGGGGCGACCGATGTCTGGTGGGCCAACCCGGATTTCTGCGAAACCTTCAGTGGCGTTATTCCCGAGGTGTGTCCCTAGAGCGGATTGCGCGTATTCGGAATCAGATTTCACCCTAGGAATTGGGCGAATTCTGGTGTTCTCGGACCCGATAAGACGCAATCAGCTATAGACGGGAACCCGTGGCGGTGCGGTTTCAAACCGCCCGCGACAATAGCCCCCCCGCTTGGCGCACCACTTTACCCTCTAGTTCCAACGTCAAAAGTTCCGGGGCAACCTGCGCCGATGGCACTGCCAGATCGCGGATCAGTTGATCTTCGGCCATCGGGCTGGGGCCGAGGCGCGATAGAATCAGGCTGTGCAGTTGCGATACTTCGCCAAGCGGGCGATGGGCAGCGGTTGGGCCGGGCAGCATTGGCAACACCTCTGCCTCGACCTGCGGCGCGCTGGCCGTCACAAAGCCGCCCAGCGCCTCGATCACGTCGGCGGCAGACCGGATCAGCGTCGCCCCGTCGCGCAGCAGCATATTGCACCCGGCGGCCCGCGCGTCGAACGGATGCCCCGGCACCGCCAACACATCGCGCCCCTGATCCAGCGCCGTTTTTGCCGTGATCAGGCTGCCAGACCGCGACGCGGCCTCGACCACGATCACCGCGCGCGACAGCCCCGAGACGATGCGGTTGCGCATCGGGAAATGCCGCGCCTGTGGCACCATTCCCATCGGTTGTTCCGAAAGCCTGCAGCCCTGCTCGGCAATCTGTGCGGCCAGGGCGGCATTTTCCGATGGATAGATCACATCGACGCCGCCCGCCTGCACCGCCACCGTGCCATGCGCCAATGCCGCCGCATGTGCCTCGGCATCTATGCCGCGCGCAAGGCCCGAGACCACCACAAACCCCTGTTCCGACAGCGATTCCGCCAGCCGCCGCGCCATCCGCAGCCCCAGCGACGACGCATTGCGCGCGCCCACCATCGCCACCATCGGCCGCGCCAGCAGCGACACATCACCCTGCGCCCACAGCATCGGCGGCGCATCTGGCAGATCCATCAAGGCCACCGGATAATCCGCCGCGCCAAAGCACAGCATCCTGGCCCCCGCCAACCGCCCTTGGGCCATTTCATGCGCCGCCACTTCCACCGGACAGACCGCGTAATTTTCCACCCCCGCGCCCCGCGCGATATCGGGCAATGCCGCCAGCGCCGCTTGTGCAGACCCATGATCCTCGATCAACCGATGAAACGTCACCGCCCCCACCCTGCGCGACCGGAACAGTTGCAACCACACCAGCTTTTCCGCCTCAGACTTGGGCGGCGAAAATGCGATCGGGTCAGAATTCAAACCAAGTGCCATCAAAGCCTCGCCTCATGCCT
>JBAVTI010000089.1:0-9000 GCA_049696055.1 Paracoccaceae bacterium
GCTTTTGGCGACGGTTTGGTGAATGCGCTTTATGCGTCCTACGCCGATGGTCTGCCCGATTTCGAAGAGAAATACTTTGAGATGCTCAAAGCTGGCGGGTCAAAGCACCACAAGTAATTGCTTGCGCCCTTTGGGCTTGATGCGTCCGACCCCAAGTTCTGGGACAAGGGCCTAAGCATGATTGCAGGCTTTATTGACGAGCTAGAGGCGATGGAGGCCTGAAACGGCCTCTTGACACGCAAACACCCGGCGTCAGGTTCGCCCTTGACGCCGGGTGTTTTATTTATAAAAACCAATGGTTTATAGGGCGATTGCGCCTTTCAGGTGGTCCATCAGATCATGCACCGGGATCTTGATCAAGTCCTTGTGCAGTTCGGCTGTCACATGTGCTTTCACCGCGGCCGGCATCTTGTCGCGCAGCACACCCAGCATTTTGGGCCCCGCTGAAATCACGACACGGTCGTAACCGCCCTTCGCCCATTCCTTTGAGAGCGCGTCAATCACATGCGCCGCAAAATGAAGGCGTTCCTGTTCGTCTTCGCTATGGCGTGCGCCATGCGAGAACTGAACGCCTGTAACCGGGGAATGACCACGATCAGGGCGTTCGGCAAATTCGACGTCAACGTCGGAAAAGGCGTCAGCATCGCGGTGCATGATTTCTTGCGGCGCGTGGCTGGCGTCGCTGCTAATCAGCAATCGAAAATCCTGATCTGCGGCCAACAAGATCAAGGTGCGTGGGGTTTTCATCGGACTCTCCTGAAGTTGCTTCAGTTTGTAAGGCCAACCTTAGGCCATTTTCGCGCCCCGGCGTTGATCCGTATCAACTTAGACCGTCGTGGCGACCGCAAAAACCCGGTCAATCATCGCTTGGGTGCCGCGCACGAATTCCAGCGGGCACGGATAGGGCACCCCAGTCTGGACCGACCGGCAGAAATTTTCCACCTGCAGTTTATAGTGCCGTGCCGCCGGGAAACGCTCGATCGTTACTTTCAGGCCGGGTTGATGCAGTTCCACCCGTGCTTCGCCAAAGACACCCGCGTTGAACGGGGCCGTCAGCCGGATCAGGCCTTTTTCGCCTTGAAATACCACCTCTTGCCGCGGGAAAAGCCGCATCGAGGTGATGGCCGAATAGGTGAACCGCCCGCCCGGACCGGCCATTGTGCCGGTAACCTGCGCCCAAGTATCAACGCCATTTTCCCAGATGATTCGCGCCTGCAAATCTTCGGGCTCGGCGCCGGTGACAAATCGCGCCGATCCATAGGCGTAAACCCCGATATCGCGGATCCCGCCGCCGCCGGTTTCGGGGCGGTTGCGGATATTGCCGGGATCGCCGCGATTGTCATAGGTGAAGACGACATCAACATGGTCGACCCGGCCAATCGCCCCCGATTGCACCAATTCTCGCGCCCTGATCCATTGCGGATGATGCACGATCATATAGGCCTCGGCGGCCAGTAAACCGCTGGCATCGCGGGCGGCAATGATCTGATCAATCTCATGCGCTTGCATGGCAATCGGCTTTTCGGTCAGCACATGCTTGCCCGCCGCCAGTGTCTTTAGCGTCCATTCCACATGCAGATGGTTGGGCAACGGAATATAGACCGCATCAATTTCGGGGTCAGCCAGTAGCGCGTCATAGCTTGAATGCACCCGCAATCCCGGCGCAAAAGCGGCAAAGGGTTCCGCGCGCGCCGGATCAGAAGTGGCAAGCGCCACCAATTGTGCGCCCTCGGCCTCGTGAATGGCGGGTGCCATAAACTGCTGCGCAAAATGTGCCGCGCCCAAAATTCCCCATCTGACCGGTTTCATATTCACCCCCCCTTGGCTGATTGCGCTGACGCTATCGCAGGGTGGCCGGTAGGGAAAGGCTTTAGGCCACTTTTGTGAACCGCAACATCGTCATCATGCCCAGCGGCGGCAAAGTCTGCTCGGATGTCAGCCGCAAATGGGGGCAGCCCATCACAGCGGCCCGCGCAAAATCCGAATGCCAGCCCAGCAGGTTTTCCAGCGGTGCCGTCGCGCGCTCGACATAAGACAAAAAGCCGGTCTGACGCGCAAAATGGTTGACGATATAGACCGATCCGCCCGGTTTGCAGACCCGCGCCAATTCGGCCAGCACCCGTTCAGGTTCGGGCACCACCGACATGATATGCAGCGCCGAGACGTGATCAAAGCTGTTGTCGGCGAAAGACATGGCCCGCGCGTCCATCTGCTCTAGTGCCGTGACGTGGGTCAGGCCCTGTTCTTCCACCTTGGTGCGGGCTTTTTTCAGCATGTCGGGGCTGGCATCAATGCCGGTCACATCAATATGTGATCCGTAAAAGCCAAGCGACATGCCAGTGCCCACCCCCACCTCAAGCAAGGTGCCGCCCGAAGCATTCACCAAGGCCGCAACGCGGTGGCGCCCGGCATTCGTCAGGGCACCAAAGGTATGGTCATAGATCGGTGCCCAAAGCGCGTAGGACCGGTGGATCGCTTGAATTTCCATATTATTCCTCTGCCGCAGGCGGCGTTTTGCGCAATTGCCGCCCGGCAACCACCAGACTGACCAGATAGCCCAGCCCCATCAGAAACAGCGTGGCCCAAGGGTAGGTCAGCAATGCCCCGGCTAAAGCCACGAAACCGACCATGATGAACTTGGCGTGTTCGGCATAGACCGTGGTCGACTTGAACGACCATGTCGGCATGCGGCTGATCATCAGAACGCCGACGGCAACCATCCACAGCGCCACCAAAGGCGACGGCAGAATCGGCGACTGCGGCAGCATGAACGCAAAATACATCGGCATCAGCGCAAGCAATGCCCCCGCAGGCGACGGCACGCCGCGAAAGAACCGCTTTTCCTGCGGTTCGGCCGTGGGTCGGTTGCCGACGTTGAACCGCGCCAGTCGCAGCGCGCAACAAATGGCGTAGATCAGCACCGCAATCCAGCCGACACCGGAATTGGCGTTCAACGTCCAATAGAACAAGATAAACCCAGGTGCGACGCCAAAATTCAGAAAATCGGCAAGCGAGTCAAGCTCGGCGCCAATCTCGCTTTCGCTGCTGAGCATCCGCGCCAGCCGACCATCCAGACCATCCAACACCGCCGCCAGAATGATCAAGGCAACCGCCCATTGCACATGGCCCTGCATGGCAAAGCGCATGGCGGTCAAGCCTGCACAAAGCGCCGAAAGCGTCAAAAAGTTGGGCAAAAGCTGCACCAGATGCAGCTTTTTGCGGGGGCGAGGCGCGGGAATTGTCATCGGTTACTCCGTCCGGGCCATGCGGCGCGGGGCAGTGCTGCCCAGATCGGCAAGCACCGTTTCGCCTGCAACCATGGTCTGGCCCAGCGCCACCATTGGCTGCACGCCTTCTGGCAAATAGACATCCAGCCGCGATCCAAACCTGATCAGGCCAAACCGCTCGCCGGTATTCAGGGCTTTGCCATTCTTTACAAAACACACGATACGCCGCGCCACGAGGCCCGCGATCTGCACCACCGCAATTTTCCGCCCGTCGGGCAGTTCGATGCACAGGCTGTTGCGTTCGTTATCGACACTCGCCTTATCCAGCGAGGCGTTCAGGAACTTGCCGGGGCGATAGGCAATCGCCACCACATTGCCCGCAATCGGCGCGCGGTTCACATGGCAGTTAAACACGTTCATAAACACCGAAACCCGGGTCAGCGCCTCGGGGCCCATGCCCAGTTCGGCAGGCGGCACGGCTGGTTCGATCAGCGAAACCACCCCGTATGCAGGGCTGACAATCAGCCCCTCGCCCTGTGGCACCGACCGCTTTGGATCGCGGAAAAAGTAGTAGCACCAGACCGTCAGGCCAACGCCCATCCACCCCAGCGGTTCCCACAGCCAGAACAACACCAAGGCGATTGCCGCAAAAATAGCGACGAAACGATAACCTTCCGGGTGCATCGGTTTCAGAAAGGTTCCCAGCATCGTCATCGCGACATCCCATCCAGTTCGGCCACACAGGGCAGGCCATTCAGGCCGAATATGCCGCTTGCTACATGGCGCGCGCGCTGGGATCAAACAGAAACGACGCATCGTCACCCGTAAACGGCGAATGCCCACCCACGATTTCAACCGTGGATGAGCATTTTTTTCGTTTCAGGCAGGCATCCCAACGGCTTAGGCCGGGACCACCATTCCCTTGCCGCGCGCAAGTTCGCGCATTTTCTCTTGCAGCTTTTCGAACGCACGCACCTCGATCTGGCGAATACGTTCCCGGCTGACGCCATAGTTTTCCGACAGATCCTCTAGGGTCACCGGCTCGTCCGACAAACGGCGCTGCACCAGAATATCCTTTTCGCGATCATTCAGCACGCCCATCGCCTGCATCAACAGCTCGCGCCGGGTATCCAATTCATCGCGTTCGGCATAGTCGCCCGCCTGATCGCTGTCTTCGTCTTCCAGCCAATCCTGCCATTGCGTTGTGCTGTCGCCATCCGACCCGACCGTCACATTCAGCGAGGCATCCCCCCCCGCCAAACGGCGGTTCATCGAGATCACTTCGTCTTCGGTCACGTTCAGATTTTTCGCAATCAACGCCACGTTTTCGGGCCGCAAATCGCCTTCTTCCAGCGCGCCGACCTTGGCTTTGGCTTTGCGCAGGTTGAAGAACAGCTTTTTCTGCGCCGAAGTGGTGCCCAGTTTTACCAGACTCCACGACCGCAGGATGTATTCCTGAATCGAGGCGCGGATCCACCACATCGCATAGGTCGCCAGACGAAAACCCTTTTCAGGGTCAAAGCGTTTCACCGCCTGCATCAGGCCGACGTTGGCTTCGGATATCACCTCGGCCTGCGGCAGACCGTAGCCGCGATAGCCCATGGCAATTTTTGCCGCCAAACGCAGGTGCGAGGTCACCATCTTATGGGCTGCGGCGGAATCTTGATGATCCACCCAGCTTTTCGCCAGCATGTATTCTTCTTCCGGTTCCAGCAGCGGAAATTTGCGAATTTCCTGCATATAGCGATTCAGGCCCTGTTCCGGGCTTGGTGCGGGAAGATTGGTATAGGTGCTCATTCAGCCCCCCTAAAGTTCTGACCGATGTTCCCGGTCAGCTGCGAGATCAGTTATTCATCCGACATCGGTTGCACAAGTGTTTGCCCTAACATCGCAAGTTTAACGCCAGATGAATACGCATCCGTCGCTATACTAGGTCTGTGTCAACGTGATCACGCAGATGTTAGTTCCCTACTTTGCGGCTTTTTCTTCGCTGCCCTTGGCCAGCGCGTCTAGCAGCGCCTGCATATCATCGGGCATCGGGGCCTCGAACAACATCGCATCCCCCGTCACCGGATGAAGAAACCCCAGCGATGCCGCATGCAACGCCTGACGTGGAAAGGTTTTCGCCGCCTCGGCTGCGGCCTCTCCGACGGCCTTGGCCGCCACAATGCGCCGCCCACCGTAGGTTTGATCGCCGATCAGCACGTGCCCCGCATGCGCCATATGCACCCGGATCTGGTGGGTGCGCCCGGTTTCCAGCCAGCATTCCACCAGCGATGCCACCGGCGGGCGGCCAAAGCTTTCCAGCACCCGAACCCGTGTGACAGCATGGCGGCCATGTTCCCAAACCACGGCCTGACGCTGACGATCATTCTTGTGCCGCGCCAGGTTGGTGGAAATGCAGACAATGCCACCCGTCTCGAACGTCACCCCCGGCGTGCCGCGCAGGCGGGGGTCGGCGGCATCGGGGCAGCCATGCACCACGGCCAAATAATGCCGGGTGACGCTGTGATTTTCGAACTGCTTTGCCAATCCGTGATGCGCGCGATCCGATTTCGCCACCACCAAAAGCCCCGAGGTGTCCTTATCAATCCGGTGCACGATCCCCGGCCGCTTTGCCCCGCCCACACCCGACAGCATCCCGCCGAAATGGTGCAACAGCGCGTTGACCAGCGTGCCGGTATAAGACCCCGGTGCCGGGTGAACCACCATGCCGACGGGTTTGTTGATCACGATCAGGTCGTCATCTTCCCACACCACGGTCAGGGGGATATCTTCGGCCTTGGTATCGACATCCAACGGCGCGCCAATCTCTAGACGATACACCTGCCCCTCGGCCACGCGGGCTTTGGGGTTGGTGATCGCCACGCCATCCAGTGTCACATCGCCCGCCTCGATCATCTTCATCAGCCGTGAGCGTGACAACGACGCTTCCTCTGGCACCTCGCGCACAAGCGCCTTATCAAGGCGGTCAGGCGGGGCCTCGCCAATGGTAATCATGATAAAGCCCGGCTCGGCATCGTCTTCCGGCAGGTCCGGCAATTGGGAAAGTATGGCCATGCAACAGGCTCCAGAAGAGACCGGGCTTCCGCCCAGCCTTTGGTTTCTTAAAGGACTCGTAATCGCGCTGACGCTTACGATGATTGTGGGTGTCATAACCGTGGTGGCGCTGCTTGTCACCCGCATGCCGGGGGCAATGCAAGCACCACCCGCCCTTCCCGCCCAGATCACCTTGCCGGATGGCAGCAAACCTGCGGCCTTTACCCAAACCGCCGACTGGTTTGCGGTGGTCACTACCGACAATCATATCCTTATCTACAACCGCGATGGCACCCTGCGCCAAAACGTTGTCGTGCAAAACACCCCGTGACCGCATCTGAGCAACGAACCGTTTCGGCAAACGGCACTTGACCACGCCCGCTTTCAAGCGCGGTAATGCCTGCTATCACCTTGCACCCCAAACCGAGTGGTCATGCCAGAAACACCCAGATCGCGGCAACCATCCGATGATGGCGTCTTGAAAGACGAACTCAGCCGACAATATGATATCCTTTTACAAGAGGCACCGGTTCGCTTTTTCGCGACTCTTCTGGCCTATTCTCTTGCGTCGATTTTTCTGTGGTGGCCGGTTGTTGTCGCCTGCGCTTTGTTAAACCTTGTCAGCGAAATCGCCAACATACGCTTGTTGCACGGCCTTGATCCATCCAGGCAGCCCAAACGTTACGTACTTGCCCTAGTTGCAGGGTTCTTTGTCCAGTTCGCGTTTGTTGTGCCCCCTGCATTGATCTGGCATATCGACGGCCCCTACCTCAAAGCTTTTGCCGTCGGGATGATCGCTACGACGATGATGCATCTGATCACGGCGCGCGCCGTCCATCGTCCCTTCGGGCTTGTCGGACTTTTGGCAATTTCGATCGCCGTTATCGGGTCGAACACCGCTTACTGGCTGGCACGGGGCGATTTTTCTGGCTTGCTTTTCAGCACGCTGTCGATTGTTGGAGCAATTGGATACTGCCTCGGCTCGCTGATCCATGCCAACCGTCTGCATCAGGAAACGGCTGCGGGCCGCGCCGAAGCGCAGGCAGCAAACGCCGCCAAAGGCCGTTTTCTTGCCCAGATGAGCCACGAATTGCGCACCCCCCTGAATGCCATTCTAGGGGTCGGCCATGCCGAATTGCGCCGCACTTGCGACCCCCTTAGCCGCGAACGCTTGTCGGTGCTGATTGATGCCGCGAACGGGCTAAGCACAATTCTGGATGACATTCTGGATATGTCGGCGGTTCAGGAAGGGCGGCTGCCTATCCGCCCAACCCAATGCATCCCCAGTGCCGAAATCACCGCCTCAGTGGAATTATTCCGCCCCAGCATCGAAGAAGCCGGGCTGTCTCTGACGCTTGATCTGTCGGATAACCTGCCAAAGCTTGCCCATTTCGACCCGCAGCGTTTGCGGCAATGCCTGTCAAACCTGCTGTCCAATGCGCTGAAAAACACTGCCTCTGGCGGCATATGGGTGCGGGCTTTTATGGTCGCAGGCACATCGCCGCCGCTGCTGCAAATCGAAGTTTCTGATACCGGTCCCGGCATTCAGCCCGGCATTCGTTCTGAGATCTTTGATCCTTTTGTTGGCGGCAAATCCCGTGCGCCATCGCCGGGCGGGCGCGGGCTTGGTCTTTCGATCTGCCGGGGGCTGGCACGGCAAATGGGCGGCGATCTGACCTTGGCACCGATTGGCAACCGCGAATGGTCTACCGCCGAAGGCAGAGACTGGACGCACGGCGCCTGTTTTCTTTTGACCCTTGCGATGCCGGTGTGCATGGCCGCACCACCGACGCCACAAAACACCCTAATCACCGTCACCGACGGTCTTTTGCGGGGACGGCGCATTCTCGTCGTCGATGACATCGGCACGAACCGACTGGTTGCCGCCAGCTATCTGGACCAACTCGGGGCACACTCGATCGAGGCTGCGGGCGGGCTCGAGGCGCTGCGCCTGTTGACGGCGCACTCGCTTGATCTGGTGCTGCTTGATATGAACATGCCCGACATGGATGGCAGCGAAACCTTTGCACAAATCCGCGCTTTGCCCAGCCCGACAGGCCGGGTGCCCGTTGTTGCCCTGACGGCGGATGCGATGGACGAACACCGCAGCGCTTATCTGGCGCTGGGGCTGGATGGCTATCTTGCCAAACCGCTAACCCCCGAACGACTAGCCAACGAACTGGCACGGGTTCTCGATTTAACGGCAACGATAAACTGAACGCCGGCTTCGCAATGCCGTATTGCGACGTCAGCAGCGGCGAAACCGGGTGGACCCGTCCGCTTTCCCGCCGCAGCATTGGCCTAACCCAAGCGGAGGTGTTGCGATGATGGAAACCTATGGCGCGCAGGATGCGACCGATCTGGCACTTTTGGTTGCACGGGGCGAGGTGACGCCAGACGCGCTGCTGGATGCAGCCCTTGCCGCCGTTGCGACACTGAACCCAAAGCTGAATGCAGTTGTGTTGGTGCAAGAACCCGTCGCCCGTGCGGCGATTGCCCAAGGCTTGCCGCAGGGCCCGTTTCGCGGGGTGCCGTTCCTGATCAAGGACCTTGGCTGCGAGGCGGTGGATTTTCCGTCGCATAACGGCTCGCGGTTGCTGGCCAATACCACGTACAGCCGCGACTCGGCGATCTATTCCCGGATGCGCGCCACCGGTGTTGTCACTTTCGGGCGCACCACCTCGCCCGAAGGCGGCATTGGCGCTGCCACCGAAGCTGCGGTTTACGACGGCCC
>JBAVTI010000090.1:0-12486 GCA_049696055.1 Paracoccaceae bacterium
TGATCATTACCGGCGGCTTCAACGTCTATCCCAAAGAGGTGGAACTGCTGCTGGACACGGTTCCCGGTGTTCTGGAAAGCGCCGTGATCGGCCTGCCGCACCCCGATTTTGGCGAAGCGGTATTCGCAGTTCTGGTGGCGGCGAAGGGCGTCGATCTGGATGCCGATGCCGTGTTGGACGCCATTCGGGATCGGTTGGCGCGCTATAAACAGCCCAAAGCGGCCGTGGTGCTGACAGACCTGCCGCGCAACGCCATGGGCAAAGTGCAAAAGAACCTGTTGCGGGATCAGTTCTGCAAACGCTTTGTTGCCTGACCGCGCCGGGGGTTTTGCACCCCCGGACCCCCGCAGGATATTTTTGAACAGAAGAAAGGGTTAAGGGGCGGTGGTGGCGTCAAGTTCGGCTTCGAGAAATCGCTCGAAGGCGTCAAGATTGACCGATTCATATTGGCCGAAGCTTTGCATCCAGACCGAGGCCGGGCGCAGGGCGTCGGGGTCGAGTTTGCACCATTTCACCCGACCTCGTTTTTCCTGAGTGATCAGCCCGGCGTCGGCCAGCACGCTTAGATGCTTTGAGATGGCCGCAAGCGACATCGCAAAGGGTTCGGCCACATCGGTCACCGCCATATCGTCTTCCAGCAACATTGACAGGATCGCCCGGCGCGTCGGGTCGGCAAGGGCGGCGAAAGTGGCATCAAGCGGGTGTGTCATCAGGCTAGCTTTGCCGCGAGATGGCGGAATGGTCAACCGTTTGGTTGAATGATGGATGCCGTGCCCCGGGGGCTGTCTGTGCCGATTTAACGGTTTCCAACAAGTTAACGGAAATCGCAATATCGTTTTATTACAGATAGTTAATGGTCATAACACGCGTGTTATCCGTGCTTGACTTGGGGCTGTGGGCAGCCTAGTTATCCCCCGACTGTTTAAGGGGCGTCTATCCATGTCGGAAGAACCCGATCCTGCGCGACTGGCGGCCCTGGAGGCTCGGCTTGCGAAGGTGAAGGGGGTGCCGAAAGAGGCTTCGGAAACGGGCAAGGTATTCTCGCAGGGCGAGGTGGCTTGGCGAATGGTGATCGAACTGGTTTCCGGGATGCTTCTGGGGCTGTCGATCGGATACGGATTGGACTGGATGTTCGATACGCTTCCCATTTTCCTGATCATCTTCTCCCTGTTCGGGTTCGCCGCCGGGGTGAAAACCATGCTGGGCACCGCCCGGCAAATGGCAGCGGATCATGCGGCAAAAGAGGCAGGTGAAACTGCCGGAACGAAGGGAAGTTGATCGTGGCGGCTGAAGGCGAAAGCACCGGTTTTGCAATCCACCCGATGGATCAGTTTGTGGTCAAACCGCTGTTTGGCGGCGAGCATATCCAGTGGTACACCGTTACCAATGTGACGCTTTGGATGGGCCTTGCGGTTCTGGCGATCATTGCGTTGCTGGTTTTGGGTACCCGTGGTCGGGCGATTGTTCCGACCCGGATGCAGTCGGTTGCGGAAATGATCTATGGCTTCATCTACAAGATGGTCGAAGACGTGACCGGCCATGACGGCATTAAATACTTTCCGTATGTGATGACGCTGTTCCTGTTCATCTTGTTTGCAAACCTGCTTGGCCTGTTGCCGATGGCCTTTACCACCACCAGCCATGTCGCTGTGACAGTCGTCTTGGCACTTTTGGTGTTCCTTGGCGTGACCATTCTGGGTTTCATCAAGAATGGCATCGGGTTCTTGGGCATGTTCTGGGTCGGTTCGGCGCCATTGGTCGTGCGCCCGGTTCTGGCAATCATCGAGGTGATTTCCTACTTCGTGCGCCCGGTTTCGCATTCCATTCGTCTTGCGGGTAACCTGATGGCTGGTCACGCAGTGATCAAGGTCATCGCGGGTTTTGCCTCGATGGCTGTGGTCTCGCCGATTGTCATCGGTGCTGTCACCGCAATTTACGGGCTCGAACTGCTGGTAGCAGTGGTTCAGGCCTACGTTTTCACCATTCTGACCTGCGTGTATCTGCGCGACGCCGTTGGTGGTGCGCACCACTAAGGTCCGATTCTTCATCCTAACAATCGAAATCTAAAAGGAGCTAAAGCTATGGAAGGCGAAGTCGCACAACTCGCACTTATGGGCAAATACATCGGTGCCGGTCTGGCAACCATGGGCCTTGGCGGCGCTGGTATCGGCGTGGGTCACATTGCAGGGAACTTCCTTGCTGGTGCCTTGCGTAACCCGTCGGCAGCACCGGGCCAGATGGCCAACCTGTTCGTCGGCATCGCGTTTGCCGAAGCACTGGGCATCTTCTCGTTCCTGATCGCTCTGCTGCTGATGTTCGCAGTCTGATCCAAACGGTTCGATACTTTTGGCCGGAAGGGTGAAAACCAGTCCGGCCAAGTCTTTCGAGATACGTGAAGGAAAAGACATGGCGACTGAAGCAACGCATGATGCGGCTGCGGCTGGCCACGATGCAGGCCATGCTGTCGGCATGCCGCAACTGGATTTCTCGACCTGGCCAAACCAGATTTTCTGGCTCGCGGTCACTTTGGTCGTAATTTACCTCGTGCTGTCGCGCGTGGCCTTGCCCCGGATCGGGGCGGTTTTGGCCGAGCGTAGCGGTACGATCACCAACGATCTTGCCGCAGCCGAAGAGCTGAAGAAAAAGGCTGTCGCTGCGGAACAGGCGTACAACGATGCTTTGGCGCGTGCCCGTACCGAGGCCGCAAAGATCGTGGCTGAAGCAAAAGCTGCCATTCAAAAAGACCTGGATGTGGCAACTGCCAAGGCCGATGCACAGATCTCGGCCAAAGCGGCGGAATCGGAAAAGGCCATTGCCGAGATCCGGGCCGGAGCTTTGGAAAGTGTTACAGAAGTTGCCAAGGATACTGCCCGCGAAATCGTGGCGGCCTTGGGCGGCAAAG
The DNA here is from genome assembly GCA_049696055.1 of Paracoccaceae bacterium. Lineage (GTDB taxonomy): Bacteria > Pseudomonadota > Alphaproteobacteria > Rhodobacterales > Rhodobacteraceae > JBAVTI01. Next base: position 2,903 of record JBAVTI010000090.1, read on the forward strand.
CGGATGCGCGGTCGGTGATCGCTGCAGTGACCGCACGACTGAAAGGGTGAGGGCGATGAAAAAGCTGATCGTTCCTATGGCTTTGGTTGCCAACCCAGCGTTTGCTGCAAGCGGGCCATTCTTCTCGCTCGGTAACACCAACTTTATCGTGTTGGTGTCGTTCATCCTGTTTGTTGGCGTTCTGATCTACATGAAGGTGCCGGGCAAGTTGACCGGGTTGCTGGATGCGCGTGCAGTTCAGATCAAAGCCGATCTGGACGAAGCCCGTGCGCTGCGCGAGGAGGCCAAGACCATTCTGGCCTCGTACGAACGCAAGCAGAAAGAAGTGCAAGAGCAATCTGACCGCATCGTTGCGATGGCGCGCGAAGAAGCACTGGCTGCGGCTGCACAAGCGAAGGCCGATCTGAAGGTGTCGATTGCCCGTCGGGTTGCCGCAGCTGAAGATCGCATCGCGTCTGCGGTATCGGGTGCAGTGCGCGAAGTGCGCGAGCGTGCCGTTGCCATTGCCGTTGCGGCAGCGGGCGATGTGCTGGCCAAGCAAATGACAGCCGAAGGGGCAGCCGCTTCGATCGACGATGCAATTGCGCAAGTTGAAGCCAAACTTCACTAAGCTGTTGATTGAACGGTTTGAAAAGCCCGGCCTTGGTGCCGGGCTTTTTCATTTACGGCGACCACCAGAAACCTAGCGCGTTTGTTCGTGTTCGAAACGCTGACGCGCAACGGCCTCGTTTTGGTCGGCCTTGATCTGTTCGTTCAACGCCTGTTCCACAAAGGACAGGTGCGTCTCAATGGCCGCCCGAGCAGCAACGGGATCGCGCGCCTGGAGGCCATCGTTGATCGCGCGATGCTGGTCCAAAAGCATGTCGCGCGTCATGCGGTTCTTGAACATCATCTGACGGTTATAGAATACGCCTTCCCGCAACAGATCGAACATTGACCGCATCATGTGCAACATGACGACGTTATGGCTGGCCTCGACGATGGCCATATGGAATTGGGCATCAAGGGCCGCCTCGTCGGTAGGGTCGCGCTTGGAGTGGGCGTATTCCATCTTCTTGAAGATAGCATCGACCACCATCAGATCGGTATCTGAACCCAGTTTTGCCGCCCGCTCTGCGCAAAGCCCTTCCATGTCGCGGCGAAAGGCGAGGTAGTCGAACACCGCTACATCATGGCTGGCAAACAGCTGAACAAGGGCAGGGGAAAAGGCCGATCCCAAGACATCGGCCACATAGATGCCGGCGCCGGGACGGGTGATCAGCAGGCCACGCCCTTCCAGATCGGCGATAGCATCGCGCAGGCTGGGCCGAGAAACGCCCATCCGTTCGGACAATTCGCGCTCGGATGGCAGGCGTTCGCCGGGGCGCAAGATGCCACGCAGGATCAGCAACTCGATCTGGCGCACCACGGTTTGCGAAAGTTTTTCGGTCTGGACCTTTTGGAATGGCATGATGCTCCCCGATATTGGTCAAAATCTATGACCGCATCGTGGAATGTTCAATGCCAAAAGGGGCAGGCTGATCGCCCGCCCCTTTGTTTTGCCTTAAGCGCCGCTTAGTTGGTGGGGCGGATAATGATTTCGACTCGGCGGTTTTGCGACCGACCGTTCGCCGTACCGTTGGAAGCGATTGGTTGATCCTCGCCGCGACCGATTGCCGAGATCCGGCCACCGGGCACACCGCTGTTGCGCAGAACGTTCGCCACAGCCATCGCGCGGCGTTCGGACAGGTCCTGATTATAAGCCGCTTCGCCGACGTTATCGGTATGACCGATAATTTCGATGGTACTGTTGGGGTAGCTCATCAAGTTGTTGGCCACGGCACGAATGTCCGACGACAAGTCCGGGCGCAGGTTGGCGCTGTCGGTGGCGAACAGAATGTCTTGCGGCATTGTCACGGTCAGGTAGTCGCCGTTGTTGGTGACAGTGGTATTGCCGCTCATTTGGCTGCGCAGATCGGCGGCTTGTTTGTCTAGCACGTTGCCGACTACGCCACCGGCAAGCGCGCCGAGGCCCGCACCGATCACGGTGTTTCTGACGCGGTCAGTACCGCTTTCATGGGTAGCACCAAGCAGACCGCCGATGACAGCACCGGTAAGGGCCCCATTGGTGGTGCGGGTCTGGCCGTTTGGCGCGGTTTCACCCGTGGTTTGGACGCAACCCGCCAAAGCAATGGCACCGGCAGAAAGAAGAAGGAAAGGGGTTTTGAAGATCATCGCTACAGCCTCGTGATTTGTTGGCGTCCGGTAGGAGCGCACATTACCTATAGCAACGTTTCAAAGGTGCGAAAGGTTCCCTGACTGCGTTGGCAATTTATTGCCCATCAAATTGCCGTGCGGATCATTGGTTCGACATCTTCTCTTGCGGCTTCCCAAGCCAACATGGCGCGTTTGACGGGCAGTCCCCAATGATAACCGCCAAGCCCACCAGATTTGCGCAGGGCGCGGTGGCAGGGGATCAACCAGCTAACCGGATTGCGGCCGACGGCGGTGCCTACGGCGCGAACCGCCGTCGGGTGACCAATGGCCCCGGCAATTTCAGAATAGGTGGTGACATGGCCCGACGGGATGCGCAGCAGAGCCTCCCAAACCTTGATTTGAAACGGAGCGCCGATCAGATGCAGGTGTGTCTCGCCGCCGGTGCCAAAGGCTGTGGCGACCAGCGGTGCCACGGTAGTAGCATCTTCGACATAAGTGGCACCGGGCCAGCGTGACTGCATATCCGTCATCGCGGCATCAAGGCCGCAATCTTCGGTGAACGCCATGCCGCACAGGCCGCGATCTGTGGCCATCGCCAATGCTTCGCCGAAGGGCGACGGGAACAGGCCCCAGCGGATCGTCAGCCCTTTGCCGCCCAATGCGTAGTCGCCGGGGCTCATCGCTTCCCAGCGCAGGAACAAATCGTGCAGCCTCCCACCACCTGACAGGCCCGAGGAATATGAGGTTTCCAATACGGTAAACCGATCCGCCAACAGACGGCGGGCGTGATCGAGCGTCAGATATTGCTGATACCGCTTTGGCGAGACGCCAACCCACTGCGAAAACACCCGCTGAAAATGCGCGGGGCTCATGCCCATTTGATCGGCGAGGTTTTCCAGCGTCAGGGCGGGCCCGCCGGCATCAATAAGGCTTAAGGCGCGGGCGATGACCGAATAATGATAGGCGGGTCGTTGGTCGTTGGGCATGGCAGTCTCCTTTCCCGTCAAACTTAGGCAATCCGGCGGGCCTATACGACCCGAAATATGCGGCATCGCTTGCGGTCAGGGCCGCAGTTTGGCATATGCGACGCCATGGCCAAGCAACTTGATTATCACACGATCCATGAGATTTTCACCCGGTTTCAGGCGGCTGAGCCGGAACCGAAGGGCGAATTGCATCATGTAAACGCCTATACCCTTGTCGTTGCAGTGGCGCTTTCGGCGCAGGCGACGGATGCGGGGGTGAACAAGGCCACCAAACCGTTGTTCGCCGTGGCCGATACGCCCGAAAAGATGCTGGCTTTGGGAATTGATGGCGTGACCGAGGCGATCAAAACCATTGGTCTGTTTCGTCAAAAGGCCAAGAACGTGATCAAGCTAAGCCAGATTCTGGTGGATGACTACGGCGGGCAAGTTCCCTCATCGCGCGCGGCGTTGCAATCGCTGCCCGGAGTGGGGCGCAAGACCGCGAATGTGGTTTTGAACATGTGGTGGCATATTCCGGCGCAAGCGGTGGATACGCATATCTTTCGCGTTGGCAACCGCACCGGCATTTGCGCGGGTCGCGATGTCGATGCTGTGGAACGCGCCATCGAGGATCATATTCCCGCCGAATTTCAACAACACGCGCACCACTGGCTGATCCTGCACGGACGGTATATCTGTGTCGCGCGTAAACCCAAATGCGGCATCTGCCCGATCCGCGATCTTTGCCCTTTTGAGGATAAGACCCTATGAAAAAGTTTCAGGTTGTCGGTATCGGCAATGCGATGGTTGACGTTCTGGCCCATGCCGACGAGGCATTTCTGGATGCCAACGGCATCGGCAAGGGGATCATGCAATTGATCGACATGCCACGTGCAGTCGATCTTTATGACCGTATCGGGCCAGCGCAAGAAATCAGCGGCGGATCTGCGGCCAACACGATTGCCGGTGTAGCACATTTGGGTGGGCGGACCGCCTATGTGGGCAAGGTGAAAGACGATCAGTTGGGGCGCATCTTTGCCCACGATTTGCGCGCGCAAGGGGCGGTGTTTGAAACACCACTGGCGGCCAGGAATTCCGAACAGGAAACCGGGCGTTGCATCGTGTTGGTCACCGGCGATGGCGAGCGGTCGATGAACACCTATCTTGGCTGGTCGGAATTCCTGACCCCGGATGATATCTTTGAAGATCAGATGGCCGAGGCCGACTATATCTACCTCGAGGGTTATCGTTTCGACGGCCCTGCCAGCCATGAGGCATTCGCCAAGGCCATTCGGGCTTGCAAGGGGGCCGGTGGTCGGGTGTCCATCACGCTTTCCGACCCGTTCTGCGTTGAACGCCACCGTGATGCCTTCCGCAAGATGATTGTCGATGACGTGGATCTGCTTTTCGCAAACCGTGCGGAACTGCTGTCGATGTATCAGACCGAAGATTTCGCGGCAGCGCTGAAGGCGGCCGCAGCCGAAGTGGCGATTGTGGCCTGCACTGAAGGCGAGAATGGCGCGCATATTCTGTCGGATGGCAAGCATTGGCATGTAGCTGCTATTCCGACGCAGATTGTCGATGCCACTGGGGCGGGCGATCTGTTCGCAGGTGCGTTCTTGTGGGCCATCACCAACGGCCATGATCTGGAAACCGCAGGCCGCATGGGCTGTATCGCGGCATCAGAGGTGATCAGCCATATCGGCGCGCGCCCTGAAGCCGACCTGCGGGCCTTGTTTGCCCAGCACGGTGTGCTTTAGGCGGCATGGCCCCTTGCTCGGGCCCCGAAAGGGGCCTTCGCGCGGCGCCGCTGTCGCGGATGGCGGTGTGGTCTCAGCGCAATTCCTTGCGGATTACCAGTTTCAGTCCCGACCAAACGTCATCCACGGCGCTGACTTTGATATCGACATAACCCATCGGCAAGGCGACATAGGGCATCGGCTGGTTGAAGCCGGCGGCGGACATTCTGGGACAAACCCAGTTTGCGTACCAAAGCCGTCGGTGAATTCCCTGCCATCACCATAGCTTCCTATTCGCCAAGCTTGGCGTGAACCTCATCCAGATCAACTTCAGACAAGGGCATCTTGTTGCCCGGATTTTCGAAATCGTACTTGAACAGTTGAAAGTCGCGTTTGTAGATTTCCCAGACCAGATGCTTTGACATGTCATCAAAGTAGTCTTCGACCGGATGCGCCCGTTTGGGCCCATGCCCTTCGCTTTCGTTGAATTTCGGGATCTTTTTGAGATTTACCTTGTGCTTGGTCTTGATGCTATCCAGCACGACCTGCATGCCTTCGTCGAATTTTTCGGTAAAGAAGATGTGGTCATAACGGCCACCGTTGACGATGTAAGTTGACACATGGCCCGACATCGCTGACCAATGAATGTCCGGCTCCATCGGTTTTTTCCACCGAATGGTATCGCGTGCAAACAGCAAGAACCGACGGAAGCTGGCGATTTGGTCAAACTCGGCCTTGCCATCATCCCCGCCGACGTCGATGCCGTATTTCTGGGTTAGCAGCGGTACCAGGTTGCCGCGATAGCGTTTGCCGTTACGTTGAATCCCACAGATCTTGTCGAAATATGACGACAGGATGCGGGTGTAGGGGTTGCGAACGCAGGTGAAGGCGTAGGATTTGTGGTTTTTGACGTTCTTTTCGATCTTCGGCTGGCTCGCTTCGATTGCCCATTTGTGCATGCCGCCGGTTGCATCATGGATGTCGCCGTCGAAAAAGCGCCCGTGGTCGGAATAGAACATGATCTGCCCGATCGACGAGCAGGCGCATTTCGGGACGACGCGATAGACCACGCTCTCGCTTTCCGTCATCCAAGTGCCGGGAAAACCCATTAAATCTTGCCTCCAACCATTCTTTTGCCGCAAGCGCGTTACGCTACGGATCATTACGCCACAAAAAGCAAACAAACTCTGTCTTTTCAATGACTGATAAAGCTATTTAAGGAAACAATGACTCGGAAAAGGTGCGTAGAGTTTCCTAAATGGCAAAAATTGCTTACATCTTGCTCTGCCATAAGGACCCCGAGGGGATCATCGCGCAGGCTGAACGTCTGACGGCGGCGGGCGATTTCATCGCCATCCACTTTGATAGCAACTCAAAACGGGAGGATTACGACAAAATCCGCTCGGCATTGGGCAAGAACAAATCGGTGGCTTTTGCAGCCAAGCGGTTGAAATGCGGTTGGGGGGCCTGGAGCCTTGTCGACGCTACGTTGCTGGCCGTGCGGGCCGCAGTAGATGCTTTCCCGCGCGCCACACATTTTTACATGCTTTCGGGTGACTGCATGCCGATCAAGTCGGCAGAATATGCGCATGATTTTCTGGACCGCGACGAAGTTGATTATATTGAAAGCTTTGACTTCTTCGCCAGCGATTGGATCAAGACCGGCATCAAGGAAGAGCGGCTGATCTATCGGCATTTCTTCAATGAACGCACGCATAAATGGCTTTTCTACACCTCAATGAGCCTGCAAAAGCGGTTCCATCTTGCGCGGCGAATACCGCAGGATTTGCAGATTCAGATTGGCAGCCAGTGGTGGTGCTTGCGCAGGCGCACGGTGGAATGGATCCTTGATTTCACCCGAAAGCGCCGTGATGTGATGCGGTTTTTCCAAACCACTTGGATTCCGGATGAGACGTTCTTCCAGACGTTGGTGCGCCATCTGGTACCCGAAGATCAGATACGGACCCGGACCCTTACCTTTTTGATGTTCACCGATTACGGTATGCCGGTAAACTTTTATGATGATCAGTATGACCTGCTTGTCAGTCAGGATTACCTGTTTGCGCGCAAGATATCACCTGATGCCAAGGCGCTGAAAGATCGGTTGGGCAAGCTTTACTCCGCCGAAGGGGTGCGCTTCCCGATATCGAACGAAGGGCGCAGCCTGTTCAAATTCCTCTCGGGGCGGGGGCGAATCGGGCGCCGATTCGCGCCGCGGTTCTGGGAGGCTGAATCAAGTCTTGGGCGCGAACGTACTTTGATGATCGTGGTTTGCAAGAAATGGCACGTCGCAAAACGGTTGGTTGAACGTATTCGGCAGGTAACCGGCCTGCCTGCGGTGGATTATCTGTTCAATGAAGACAGCACTCCCTTGCCAGATCTGGGCGGCATTCAGACCACGCTGGAAAAACGCACGCGGCACAGGCGTGCATTGGTTAGAATGCTGTTCGACTATTGGCAGACCGATCAGTTGGTTGTCTGCATCGACCCGGCAAACGTCGATCTGATGCAGGATTTCTATTCTGATCGGTCCAACATTCGCCTGTTGGAAGTCGAATGTGAATTCACCGACGACTATCTTATCGGCCACGCACGGCGCGTGGGGCTGGCAGGTGACCGCACGCCGGCGGAAACCATCGACAAGCTGCTGCCCACAATCCGCTATGACGTAAAGTTTGAATCAGATCGAATCCGGGATGCGGATTTCGAGGGCTTCCAACGATTGCGCCAAACGCGGTCCGCTGCAGAAAACATCGTGCCGTTGGCCGAATTTCTTGGTATCTCGACCGAGATGGCACGCGAAATCGCCGAAACCGACTATCTGTTTGTGGATTGACCCATGGCCTACACTTACGATGACCAGAATATCTTTGCCCGTATCCTGCGCGGCGAAATTCCGAACAAGACCGTGTTGGAAACAGCCCATACTTTGGCTTTTCACGACATTCATCCGCAGGCGCCCCTGCATGTTTTGCTGATCCCAAAAGGACGCTATGTGAATTTCGATCATTTTGCGGCAGAGGCGAGCGCCGACGAGATCGTTGATTTCCACCGCACGTCGGCAGCGGTTTGTGCGCTTTTGGGGGTGACCGAAGGTGACGGCTACCGTGCGATCACCAATGCCGGGCCGCACGGCATGCAAGAAGTGCCGCATTACCATTTGCATATCTTGGGCGGCAAGGTGCTGGGGCGTATGGTCGAAAAGGGCTAAGGAGCCTTTTCGTATTGCGCAAAATCCGGGTCGCTGTGCGCTAAAGAAATCGGTCTGGTAGATGGACAAAGGAGAATTCCCATGTCCATCATTTTTTCCCCACTACCCACTGAACAAGTCCGCGCTTTGCAGTTGGGCGGTCCCGATGCCAACGGCCAAATACCCGAGAGGCAGGTTTCAGACGGTGGCGGCAATCCTTGTCGGCACTGTTTGCAAATGATCCCACATGGGATGGGGATGCTTGTCCTTGCGTACCGGCCCTTTCCTGAACCCCAGCCCTATGCCGAGGTAGGGCCGATTTTCCTGTGCGCCGATGCCTGTGACGCCGGCGGCGGCAAGGTATTGCCAGCAATTCTGGCATCGCCCGACTATATCGTGCGAGGATACGGCACCGACAATCGGATCGTCTATGGCACTGGTGCCGTTGTGCCCACAGAGCAGATCGCGACCGCGGCCGCGTTGCGGTTGGCAGATGCGCGTGTGGCATATGTGCATGTGCGATCCGCGCGCAACAACTGCTACCAGCTGCGCGTGGACCGGGCCTAGTGAAACCGTTCGCCGCGCGCCAGCATGGCTATGAATTCTGCAATGCGCTTGGTCCGGGTATCGGCCCGTTTGGCCGCGTTAAGGCGGTAGCAGATCGCATAAAGATTTTGTCGGTTAAGGTCGGCATAGGTGTCGCGGGCAGTTTGTGGCGCGTTGGCTAATGCGGCAAGAAAGTCTGCCGGAATTTCCATCGCCGCTCCGCCCGCATAGGCCGCTTCCCACCGGCCGTTGGCCTGTGCAGCCGTTATATGGGCAATGCCCGGTGCCTGCATCCGTCCCTCGGCCAGCAGGCGTTCCACATGGGCGCGGTTCTTTTGTGACCAGATGCTGCCTTTGCGGCGCGGGGTAAAACGTTGAATGTAAGAGGTATCGTCATAGGCCTTTTTGATCCCGTCGATCCAGCCCCACGCCAATGCCTCGACCACCGCTTGCTCCCAGTCAAGTGATTGAATGCCGCTGGCCTTTTTGAAAACGCGTAGCCAAAGCTCGGGTGCAGTTGCATGGTTTTCAGCCAGCCAATGCGCCCAGTCTTGCGGTGTGGCAAAAGCCCGAATGCGCGCGGGGTCGGGGGTCAATGCGCCTCGGCCCAATTCTTGCCTTGCCCTGCCTCGACGGTCAGTTTGACCGACAGTTTTACCGCCGGATCATTGGCGTTTTCCATCACCTCGCGGGCGGCATGGATCAGCGCATCAACAGCATCTTCCTGCACTTCGAACAGCAATTCGTCATGCACCTGCAACAGCATTTTCGCATCAATCCCGGCAATCGCCGCAGGCATCCGGATCATGGCGCGGCGGATCACGTCAGCCGCGGTGCCTTGGATCGGCGCGTTGATCGCGGCACGTTTGGCAAAGCCCGCGCCGGGCCCGCGTGCGTTGATTTCGGGCGTGTGGATTTTGCGGCCAAACAGGGTTTGAACAAAGCCAT
>JBAVTI010000091.1:0-17026 GCA_049696055.1 Paracoccaceae bacterium
TTGCGGGCCTCGAGATTGAGGTAGAAGGCCATGTGGTTGATGCCCGCAGCACGGTAACGCATTGATGCGACGGGAATATCCAGATCGCGGGCGAGTTCGGCGGCAGTGCCCTGGACCGAATGGCACAAGCCGACCTGCCTGAGGGCGGGATAGCGGGTGGTCAGTGCCCAGGTATTGATCGCCATCGGGTTGACGTATTGCAGCATCAGGGCGTGAGGGCAGACTGCAGCCATATCTTCGGCGATGCGCCACAGATGCGGCACGGTGCGCAAGCCGCGCATGATGCCACCGACACCAAGGGTATCGGCGATGGTCTGGCGCAGGCCGTATTGTTTGGGAATTTCAAAATCAGTGACGGTGCAGGGTTTGTAGCCACCAATCTGAAAGGCGACGACGACGAAATCGGCACCATCAAGGGCGGCGCGTTGGTTGGTATAGGTATCGATCCTGGCACCGGATTTCAGGCTTGCCACCATTTTGCGGGCGACAAGGGCGGATTCCGCAAGCCGGGTTTCATCAATGTCCATCAAGGCGATGGTGGCGTTGGCAAGGGCGGGCTTGTGCAGCACGTCACCGACGATGTTTTTCATGAAAACGGTCGAACCCGCGCCGATGAAGGTGATTTTGGTCATTTGACCGCTCCGAGAGTGAGGCCTGCGATGAAGTGTTTTTGCATGGCGAAGAACATCAGGACCGGCGGCAGTGCGGCAATGATCGACCCGGCGGAAACGAGGTGCCACGCCGCGATCCATTGACCGTTCAGCGAGCTGAGGCCGGCGGTGACGGGCTGGGTATCGGCGCTGGTGGTCAGCACGGTGGCCCAGAAGAAGTCGTTCCAGATGAAGGTGAAAATCAGCACAGAAAGGGCGGCGATGGCGGGGCGCATCAGCGGCAGCACGATGTACCAGAAGATCCGAATCTCGGTGACGCCTTCGACGCGGGCGGCCTCGATCAACTCGAACGGCAGGGATTTGATGAAGTTGCGCATGAACAGGGTGCAAAAGCCGGTCTGAAACGCGATGTGAAACAGCGCAAGGCCAGCAGTGGAATTGTAGAGGCCGAGGCTAAGGGTCAGGTCGCGGACCGGGACCATCAGGATTTGGAACGGGATGAAGTTGCCCGCAACGAAAAGGAAGAAGATCAACAGGTTAGAGCGGAATTTGTAAATCGCCAGCGCAAATCCGGTCATGCAGCTAAGGACAAGACAGCCGATGACGGTGGGAATGGTGACCTTGAAGCTGTTGAAGATGTAGTGTGCGATGGGCGAATTGCGGAACACATCAAGGTAGTTTTCAAACGCAAGGTAGCTGGGCATGCCAAAATAGTTGCCCTGCGCCAGATCGGAGGCCGGACGGATCGAGGTAACGGCGACACCAATCAGCGGCAGTAACCACAGGATCAGCGCCACAGGCAGGGCGATCTTGTAAAGCAGTTGGGTGGTGGGCGAGGTTTGTTCAATGGGGCGGGGAAACATGGCCTAACGCTCCGTCTCGTCGCGCCACATCTTCCAGATGAAGCCCGAGATGAAAACCATCATGATAGCGAACAAGACGACGGCGATGGCTGCACCGTACCCCATGCGATAGCCGTATTCGGACAGCGCCTGTTCATACATGTAGAACGACAGCACGCGGGAAGAGCCGTAGGGCCCGCCTGCCGTCATGATGCTGACAAGATCAAAAGACCGCAGCGCGCCGATGACAGTGACGACGACCGCGATGAAGGTGGCGGGGCGCAGTTGTGGCAAAATGACATACCACAGCATCCGCCAGCCCTTGGCACCATCAAGGCGCGCGGCCTCGACCTGATCGGGGGCTATGTTGTTCAGGCCGGTCAGATACAGGATCATCACATAGGCAATCTGCGGCCAAAGGCCTGCGGCGATGATGCCATAGGTGACGAAACGCTCATCTGCGAGAATGGCGATTTGTTGACCGGTGAGCATCTCGATCAGCTTGTAAAACAGACCAAAGTTCGGCGCATAGAACCACGCGAACATCAGACCGACGACAACCTGAGAAATCACGAAAGGAAAGAAGAACAGCGATTTATAAACCCGAATGCCGCGCACGGATTGGTTCAGGAAGATCGCTATTGCAAGGCCAAGCGGCACGGCCAGCATATAAAGCACCAGCCAAAGCACGTTGTTTTTCAGCGAGGTATAAAAGGCGTCATCGTCCAGCAGCTCGACGTAATTGGCGGTGCCAATCCAGACTTTTTCGCCCAATCCATCCCAGTCGTAAAACGAAATCGACATTGATTGGAAGATCGGCATCACGACATAAAGCGCGAACATCGCCATGCCTGGCGCGAGAAACAGCCACGGCGCCAGTTTGCGTTGATTGCGTTTCCATATGGCGGACATCGGGCACCTGCGGCTTTTGTGGAAAGACCCCGGAGCGAACCCCGGGGTAAGGTTGCGGGTGCAGCGAGTGCCGCACCCGCCGGGAGCTTAGTAAGCCTTGGCGCGGACCTTTTCGAGACGGTCCAGAATTTCCGGCAGGCGTTCGGGTTTCACCATGAATTCCTGAAAACCTTCCATGCCGGCTTTTGCCATTTCGGCAGGCGCGTCACGGTCGAAGAACTGCGCCAGCGCGTAGGCTGTTGACAGAGTCTCAAACCCAGCCGTCAGGAACGGATCGTCTGCAGGCACTGTCGAGCCTTTGTTGGTGGGCAACTGACCAAGGGCGGCATTCAGTTTGGTCTGAACATCCGCATTGGCAACATAGGCGAGGAAGGTCTTGGCATCGGCGACATTCTTGGCACCCGCCGGGATGTGGATGGTGTCAGTTGGCGCTTCTTCGGCACGCGGGATACCGGGGGTGATTTCCGGGAATACCATGAAGCCAAGGTTATCGTTGGTCATGCCGCCTTCTTTGAACACGCCGACGGCAAAGTTGCCCATCACGTAGTTCGCGGCCTTGCCTTGCACCAACAGGGCTGCAGCATCTTGCCAGTCAATCGCGGCGTGGTTTGCAGTGATATAGGGTTGAACCTTGCCCAATTCGGCAAAGGTGGCCTTCACGCGGTCATCGGTCCATGCGATTTTACCAGCGGTGAGGTCCATATGGAATTCGTAGCCGTTGGTGCGCAGGTTGATATAGTCGAAGATACCGGCGCCGGGCCAGAGGGCCGACGTGCCGGTGGTCAGGCAGTCGACGCCCGCCGCCTGAAACTTGGCGCAGTTTTCAACGAAGCCCGCCCAAGTGGTGGGAACCTCGACGCCTGCGGCTTTGTAGACGTCTTTGTTAAAATAGATGCCCCACTGGTAATAGGTGTAGGGGACGCCCCATTGCTTGCCGTCGATGGTCATCGAGGCTTTTGCCGAGGCGAGGCTTTCGCCCAGACCGTTGGCTTCCCAGACATCGGTCACGTCCTGGAATTGGCCGCCGGAGACGAAGGGGGCCATGCGGTTTCCGGCATACCAGTTGGCAAGGTCGGGGCTGTCTGCGGTCAGGAAGTTGCGGATCGCGGTCTTGTAGCCCTCGTGATCGAAGTTTTGCAAAACCACGTCAACGTCGGGGTTGGCGGCTTCGAAATCGGCAATCAGCGCCTCGAACGCGGCAAGCGGGATAGCGTCGAAATCGGCGTAATATTTCAGCTCGCGGGTTTCTGCAAAAGCAGAGGTTGACGCAAGCAGCGCCGCCGTTATGGCCAGCGCGCCCGTCTTCAGATGGACCATGGTTTCCTCCCTAGTGGTTCCATTATTTGAAACTTAGTCTTGAATATTGAAAACTATGCGGCGTATTGTTATGCCTGTCAACAGAAGCGTGAAAAGGCAAAGACAATGGGAGTGGATGGCGCGGGCGATGGCACGGTAGGCAAGGCGCTGGATGTTCTGGACATGGTTGCCGCCAAACAACGCCCGGTGCGGTTCACCGAATTGCTGGCGCAAAGCCCCTATCCCAAGGCCACGCTCTATCGGTTTTTGCAGACGCTGACCCATCAGGGGATGCTTGCCTATGACGCGGATCGCCAGTTGTATTCGCTGGGGGTGCGGTTGGTGCGGCTGGCCCATGCGGCATGGCAGCAATCGTCGCTGGCACCGATTGCAAGGCCTTGGTTGGACAAGCTTTCTGCCGATCTGGGCGAGACCATCCATCTGGCGCAACTGGATCAGGGGCAGGTGCTATACGTCGATAAACGCAACGCGGCGCGGCCCGTCGAGATGTTTGCGCAAGCCGGAAAAGTGGGGCCTGCCTATTGCACCGGGGTAGGCAAGGCGATGCTGGCGTTTCTGCCCGGTGACGCGCTGGAGGATGCCCTGCAGCGACAATCCTTTCACCAGTTTACCAAGCATACTTTGGCCAGCCGCGCGGCGCTGCTGGCCGAGCTACAGGTGATTCGCAGCCGGGGCCATGCGTTTGATCGTGAAGAACACGAGCCGGGAATCATCTGCATTGCGGTGCCGATTCTATCGCGGGCGGGCCGGGTGATGGGGGCGCTTTCGGTGACCTCGACCACCGCACGCACCAATTTGGAGACGCTGGCGGCACTTGCCCCCAGAATTTCGGAAACGGCGGCAGCGATTGCTGCCGAAGCGGAAAGCTGGCGCTTTCCCGAACAGGAATAGGGGGAAAACTATGTCGGGAGTTGTTTTGCAAGGCGTCGTCAAAGCCTTTGGCGAAGTAAAGGTGATCCACGGCGTTAATCTGGTGGTGGAAGATGGCGAGTTTTGCGTCTTCGTCGGGCCGTCGGGCTGTGGGAAATCGACATTGCTGCGGATGGTGGCAGGGTTGGAGGACACCACCGCCGGGGCCATTCACATCGGCACGCGGGATGTGACGCGCGATGATCCGGCAGAGCGCGGCGTGGCAATGGTGTTCCAGACCTATGCGCTATACCCGCATATGACGGTGGCCGAAAACATGGGTTTCGGGTTGAAGATGACCGGACATCCGGCGACGGAAGTGGCGGCAAAGGTGAAAGAAGCCTCGCGCATTCTGAAGCTGGACGATTATTTGGGGCGCAAACCCAAGGCACTTTCGGGTGGGCAGCGGCAGCGGGTGGCGATTGGCCGGGCGATTGTGCGCGGGCCAGAGGTGTTCTTGTTCGACGAGCCGTTGTCTAATCTGGACGCCGAATTGCGGGTGGAAATGCGGGTGGAAATCGCCCGGTTGCACCGCGAAATTGGTGCCACAATGATCTATGTGACACATGATCAGGTAGAGGCGATGACACTTGCCGACAAGATCGTGGTGCTGCGCGCAGGCCGGGTGGAACAAGTGGGCAAGCCGCTGGATCTGTATCACAACCCCGACAATCGGTTTGTGGCGGGCTTTATCGGCAGCCCGGCGATGAACTTTGTGGCAGGGACCGTCGTGAAGGCTGGGGAAGTGACGGCGAAGGGGCTGGTAGGCGCGATTGGCTGCACCGTCGCCCTGCCGGGGGCCGGGGCAGAGGTGATTGTGGGGCTGCGGCCGCAACACCTTTGGCTTGCGGAAGGGGCGACGCACCGGGTTGAGATGACCGAGGCGCTGGGGGGAGTATCCTTCATTCACCTGACCGCACCCTCTGGCGAAAAGATGGTGATCGAAGCGCGCGGCGATACGGTGGCCAAACCTGGCACCATGGTCGGGCTGGCGTTCGACGCCGGACACGCCTTGTTTTTCAGCGCCGATGCGGTGGGAAAACGGCTGCGCTAATCGGCCAGATGCCGTTCGCCGCGGGCCTTGGCCAGCGCGATTTGCTTCTGACGCTCGCGAAAACGGCTGCGGTCGGCATCAGTATGTTCGTTCAGGCAGTGGTGGCAGGACACGCCCTGTTCGTATTCCGGGCGCTGTTTGTCTTCGGCGCTGATCGGGCGGCGGCAACCGTGGCAGGTATCATAATCGCCCGCAATCAGGCCGTTCCCGACGGAAACGCGGCCGTCGAAAACGTAGCATTCGCCGTTCCAGAGGCTTTGCGCGGCGGGCACTTCTTCAAGGTATTTCAGGATACCGCCCTTCAGGTGGTACACGTCGGGAACCCCCTGCCCCAGTAAATAGTTGGTAGATTTTTCGCAGCGTATGCCCCCGGTGCAGAACATCGCAATACGTTTATTGTGGAAGCGGTCTTTGTTCTTTTCCCACCAAGTGGGGAATTCGCGGAAACTGTGGGTTTCGGGGTCGATCGCACCTTGGAAAGTGCCGATGGCGAATTCGTAATCGTTGCGGGTATCAATCACCGCAACGTCGGGGTCGGAAATCAGCGCGTTCCAATCGGCAGGGGCAACGTAATGGCCAACGCGGGCAGTTGGGTCGACATCGGGCTGACCCATGGATACGATTTCCTTTTTCAGGCGCACTTTCATGCGGCCAAAGGGCATTTCCGCAGCCTCGGCTTCTTTCCAATCCAGATCGGCGCAACCGGGCAGCGCGCGGATATGTGCAAGAACCGCGTCAATGCCCGCACGTGGACCCGCGATGGTGCCATTGATGCCCTCGCGCGCCAGCAGCAACGTGCCTTTGACGGCATGCTTTTGCGCCAGCGCCAGCAGCGGCCCCTGCACGGCGGCGGGATCGGAAAAACGGGCGAAATGATAGAGTGCGGCGATGATATGCATGCGTGTTCTTAGGCGCGGTGGCCGGGAAAAAGCAAGTACCCCCCGCAAATGGCAGATTGACGCAGGCAGAAGCGGGTCTTACCCAAAGTATTGAGTTTAAAGGGAGGCGCAGATGCGGCCTGCAACCGAAGCGTTGATCGTGATCGACGTGCAAAATGATTTTTGCCCCGGCGGTGCCTTGGCTGTAGCCGAAGGCGACGCGATTGTGCCGCGCATCAACGGTTTGCTGGCAGAGTTTGCGGTGCGGGTGCTGACTCAGGATTGGCACCCAGCCGATCACGCGTCTTTTGCAGCGAACCATCCGGGCAAAGCGGCATTTGAGATGATTGATATGCCCTACGGCCCCCAGGTTTTGTGGCCAGTGCATTGCGTGCAAGGCACGGCGGGTGCCGCGTTTCATGCCAAATTGCAGACTGACCGGGCGGATCTGGTGATCCGCAAAGGCTTTCGCAGCGAGATAGACAGCTATTCGGCATTTTTCGAGAATGACCGAGTAACGCCGACCGGGCTTGAGGGGTATCTGCGGACACGCGGTGTGCGCGAGGTGACACTGGTGGGCTTGGCCACGGATTTCTGCGTGGCGTATTCGGCAATGGATGCGGCACGGTTGGGGTTTGGCGTGACTGTGTTGGAAGGCGCCTGCCGTGGGATCAATATGAACGGAACCTCACTAAATGCGGCGCGTCAGTTGATGATCGCGGCCGGCGTTCGGTTGGTGGCGTAGATGAAGTGTAAAGGGCGGAAGAAGAACCATGGTTGATATCGCGACGCGGGTTCACAATCACCGTTGGAAAATAGATCCTATCGTGCGATCGCTGATCGACACGGACTTTTACAAACTATTGATGTGTCAGTCTATTTTCCGCAACAGGCCGGATACTAATGTGGTGTTCAGCCTGATCAACCGATCCAAATCGGTTCGTTTGGCGGATATCGTGGATGAAGGCGAGCTGCGCGAGCAGTTGGACCATGTGCGCACCCTGCGGCTTTCGCGTGGCGAAAGCACGTTCCTGCGCGGCAATACGTTTTATGGCAAACGGCAGATGTTTCGACCCGATTTCATGGAATGGTTCGAGGGGATGCAGTTGCCGCCCTACCATTTGGAAAAGCGCGATGGTCAATATGAACTGACGTTCGAGGGTAAGTGGCCCGAAGTGATGCTGTGGGAAATTCCGGCACTATCGGTACTGATGGAGTTGCGAAGCCGGGCAGTTTTACAGCGGTCGGGCAAATTTGAACTTGAGGTTTTGTATGCCCGTGCAATGACCAAGCTGTGGGAGAAAATCGAACGCCTGCGAGCGATTGAAGGGTTAAAAATCGCCGATTTCGGCACCCGTCGTCGGCATTCGTTTCTGTGGCAGGATTGGTGCGTTCAGGCCATGCTTGAAGGTTTGCCCGGACAGTTCATCGGCACGTCGAACTGTCTGATCGCCATGCGGCGGGAAGTCGAGGCAATAGGAACGAACGCTCATGAATTGCCGATGGTCTATTCGGCATTGGCGAATTCGGATGCTGAACTGGCGCAAGCCCCGTATCAGGTGATGGCGGATTGGCACGAGGAACATGACGGAAATCTGCGGATCATTCTGCCCGATACCTATGGCACCGAAGGTTTCTTGAAGCGTGCGCCGAATTGGCTCAGCAAGTGGACCGGGATCCGGATTGACAGTGGCGATCCTGCGGTGGGTGCGGAAATGGCGATTGCCTGGTGGCATTCACGTGGTGAAGACCCCCGGCAAAAACTGGTGATTTTCTCGGACGGGTTGGATGTCGAAAAGATCGAAGAGTTGCATCGCCAGTTTACCGGACGTGTCAAAGTGTCGTTCGGTTGGGGCACCATGTTGACCAATGATTTTCGGGGGTTGGTCGCGGATGACGCCTTGGCGCCGTTCAGTCTGGTGTGCAAGGCGCAATCAGCCAACGGGCGGCCAACGGTAAAACTGTCGGATAACCCAAACAAGGCGATGGGGCCAGCCGATGAGATTGCGCGGTATAAACGAGTGTTCGGTATTGGCGAACAGGTGGCGCAGAAGGTGCTGGTTTAAAGCATTTTTTCGGCCCACATCAGGGCGCGGTTGATGTGGCGGCGGTGGATCGGATCATCCGGTGACAAGCGCGGTGCCGTCCACCCAACCGACGCCATGGTGCGGGCGAGGGTGAAGATTTCGACCATGCGTGTGTCTGCCGGGCGTAGGCTGGCGTAACCATCGACAAGCGCATCGCGGATAGCGGGATAATCAGGCTCGTAAAGATTTTGGGAGAGCACTGTCCCCAGATCATAGAGTCTAAATCCAATTCCGGAATCGTCAAAATCAATCAATGAAAGTGACTCTTTGTTCACAAGAACATTTTCGCGTAGAACATCAGCGTGAATCGGGCCAAGGACCGCACCGTTTTTCAGATAATCTGTCAGCGTTTCGCGCAGAAAGTCACGGGCGCGTCGCAGAATCCGGCCCTCATCTGCGGTAAGTGACGGGTGTTCCCAAAATCGGCCCCAGAATGGCGTCTCGCCGGTTAGGCCCTCAATATCCCAACGCGGGCGGGTGAAATCTGGCGGTAAGGTCAGAGAGTCGGTCGCGTCATGCACCTGCGCGACCAGGCGTCCCAAGGCGTGGTGGCGGGCAACCTGCTGCGCCTTGGTGCCGGAAAGCGGTTGACCCGCCTCGCCCAGAGGCTCGCCTTCCACCCATTCAATCACCGAGGCAAGGCGCCCGGTTGACAGGGTCACCAGCACGTCACCGTTCATGGCGGAAAGCGGTTCAGGGACCGCAACACCGGCACGGGCAAGCGCGCCGCACCACCAAAGTTCAGACCGGATCGCGGCATCGGCCTGATAGCCCTGGCGGTGCAATCGCAGTGCGGCGCGGGCACCGCTTGGCAAGCGCATCTCGTAAACCGCATTCTCACGATTGCGGATCAGACGTAAATTCTGGCCACCCCAGGCGGCGGCGGCTTCGAGATCTTCGGTCATGCGGGGATCGGGGTTTCGGCCAGAACGGCCTGAATTGCATCAAGTAAACTATCAGCATTTTCAATGCTAAAGGGCATTGGAGGGCGGATTTTGAGAGTATTTTGCGCACGGCCGATTCGGTTAAGGATGAAGCCCCGTTGCACCAGACGCTCGACCACATCGGCGACGAAATCAGTGGCGGGGGTCATGGCGTCATCGAGCACAAATTCCGCCCCAAAGAACATACCATTCGCGCGGACCTGCGCCAAAAGCGGGTGACGCAGCGCCCGCATCCGATCCAAGACATGGGCGGAAACATCGGCGGCATTTTGTTGCAGGCCCTCTTCCTCGATCACATCCAGCACGGCAAGGCTGGCGGCAGAAGACACCGGGTTGCCGCCAAAAGTGTTGAAATAGCCAAAGGCATTGCGGAAAGCAGCCATGACCTGCGGCGTGGCAAGGACGGCGGCGACCGGGTGGCCATTGGCCATCGGCTTGCCCACAGTGACGATATCAGGGGCAAAACCCATTTTGTCATGGCCCCAGAAATGGGTGCCCGCGCGGCCAAATCCGGGCTGAACCTCATCGGAAATCACCATGCCACCCGCCGCGCGGACGACGGCAATAGTGGGATCAAGGAAACCGGGTTCAAGGTCAGGCAGGCCTTCGTTGGCGAACATCGGACAGATCAGAATGCCGGAAAAGCCAAACCCCGCATCGTTCAGTTCGGCAATTGCGCGCGAGACATTATCGGCGAAGGCTTGGGCCTGCCCCTCGCGGGTGCCGCCGACAGGGCGCAGGCTGTCGGGCGATGACACAAGGCGGACGTTGGGGGCGCGGCCACCGATGGGAGGGCGGCGCGAGGAAAGTTGCGATACGGCCGTGGTGTTGCCGTGATAGGTGTTGTCGGTGGCGATGATGCCGGTCTTACCGGTAACGGCCTGAGCCATCCGCAGGGCGATATCATTGGCCTCTGACCCGGTGCAAACCATGATGGCTTGGGAAATGCCGTGGTTCAGTTTCGCAGTCAGGCGTTCGACATAATCCAGCACAAGATCATGTAGATAGCGGGTGTGGGTGTTCAGAATGGCGGCCTGCGTGCAGATCGCCGTAACGACGCGGGGGTGGCAATGGCCGACGTGGGCGACGTTATTGTAGCAATCGAGATAGCGTTTGCCGTTTGCATCCCACAGCCATACACCCTGCCCTTTTACAATGTGAACGGGTGTTCGGTAAAAGGTTGGTACGTTCGGCCCAAGCAGGCGGGCGCGGCGTTCCAGAAGCGCTGCGATAGGGGTATTTGTCATTCTTCCTCTTCCACTTTTCCACGGCCAGCTTTGACTTCACCGCGCACGGCCTTTGCTACCAAACGGCGGCGTTGACTGCCCAAAGTGGGCTTGGTTGCCACACGGCGCTTGGGGGCGACCAAAGCGGCGAGGATCATTTCGCGCAGACGTTCCTCGGCCAGTTCGCGGTTGCGGGCCTGACTTCGGGTTTCTTCGGCGCGTATCACGATGGCACCTTCGTTGGTCCACCGCCGCCCGGCAAGACGTTTGAGACGGTTTTTGACGGCGGCGGTCAGTTGCGGCGAACGCTCTGCCTCGAACCGCAGCTCGACCGCGGTAGAGACTTTATTCACATTCTGCCCCCCGGGGCCTGACGAGCGCGAAAAGCTTTCGGTCAGTTCCCAGTCGGCAAGGGTGATTTGATCATTGATCCGCAGCATGGCCGCACGCTAACGCCGGTTTGGGAAAAGAGAAAGGGTCGCCGAGTTGGCGACCCTTTCCGAGATCTAAGGAGATGGGCCAGTTAGGTGAAAAAGCCCAATCAAGTGGTCTGTCGTCCGAAGGGTTGCCCTCAGAAAACACCCCCCATGACTGTCCCGACACGTCTCTCCAACATCACTCTAGACACTGGATCACCTCCTTTCAAATGGTTGCCGATAAGAGGTAGCCTGCCACATATTTTGTGTTTGTCAAAAGATTTTACGCTATCCGTGCTGTCATTTTTGCGATGATCAGGCGGAAGGGCAGCAAAGCGAAGATGGCGATGGCAAGTTTGACCCCCCAATCAGCCACGGCGAGCGACACCCAAAGCGGGGCAACCGGGCCCGAACCAAGCAACGGAATAGCCTCGTTTGCCCAAGAAACATCGTTGCTGGGTTCAAGAAACATCAACGTCGACGAGAAGGCGATGGTGAAGAAAATCGCCGTATCAAAGCACGATCCGATCAGCGGTGAGATCAGCGGCGCACGCCACCATTCGCGCAGGCGGAGACGGTCGAAAATTGCCACGTCAAGCAATTGTGATACCAGAAAGGCGGTGCCCGAGGCCAAGGCGACACGCAGGGTGACCAGCGGGCCGAATTCACCGACAATCTGGCTGCCGATCAGTGAACAGATCAGGCCAGTGGCAAAGCCCGCATAAACCACGCGGCGGGCAGCGGCCACGCCATAGACGCGGTTCATCACGTCGTTGACAAGGAACGCCAGCGGGTAGGTGAACGCCCCCCACGTCAGCCATTGGCCATAGAGGAATTGCACAAGGATATTCGAGGCCACAACGATGGTGGCCATGGCAATAATGCCGGGGATTAGTTTACGGGTCATGATCATTTCCGTTTTTTACAAGGTCGCGGAGACTTGGCCCCCCCAATGGGAACGGGGCGGATTACGCCAAAGAAGGCAGGTGTGTCAATCGGGGATGCGGTATTCAACGATCTCGGTGCGCTGGAAAAAGCGGAAATTGTCGTCGGAAATCATGGTCAGACGAACCGCACCCGATTTATCGCGCCAAACCGACAGGCCTTCCAGGTTGTCGTGTTGGCCGGCGCGGGTTTGCAACACGGTTTCCCCGGTGCTGATACTGGTGTTGGTAACGTCAAAGCGGCGGACACGGCTGGCAAAACCCATCAAGCCATGAAATTGGCGCTCGAGCAGGTAAAGCTTGCCGTCGGGGCCGAAATCGGCGGCAACGGCCAGAAACAGGCCCTCGCGCGCAATATTGAACGGCTGATCCCACGTGCCGTTGCGAAAACGGTAGACGGGAAACGGCTTTTCCTCGACCCCCGATCGTTCGGGCAAGGTGTAAAGTGCACCCTTGGCATCAACGGCCAAAGCCTCGAGCGAAGAGTTCAGCTGCATCTTCTTGAAGGCGGGCGGCCGGGGCAGATTTTCTGCCGAGGCGTCAAGCGACGCAAAGTGCAAAACACGGGCAACCCCTTCAAATGAGACGTAAAACGAGCCGTCCGGGGCAATGGCGAAACCTTCGCTATCGGCGCGCGAAACCGCAATCGGGTGCCGCGCCTCGCCCATCAGCAATTGCAAGGGTGCTGCATTGATGCCGATGATCAGGCCATCGGCATTGCGGGTAAGACGGCCCATGGTCCACGCGCCACGGTCGGAAATCGCGGCAAAGCGGTTTCCGTCAGCGGCGATTTCGATACCGGACATGCCCCCCAGACGCGCATCATCGCTGCGCCAGGTAAAGCTGCCAAGATACCCGGCGGGTTGAAGCGGGCCAGCGCTGCTGTCCAGCGACAAAACCAGCACCAGCCCCGCTATTACTGCGAGGAAAGAACGTTTGCGCATTGTTTAGGAAGATCCGCCATCGTGTAATCACGCGGGCCCCGCACTTTTGGCGCAGGTTTCTTTGGTTTTTTGGTGGGTTTCGGGGGGTCGAGATAGTCGGTCACCCACCATGTCAGCGTCTCATCGCAGCCATCGCCGCCTTTAGACAACTCGGACACGGTTGGCGATTGCGTTTGACACAGCCGCGCGCCCTTGGGGCATTTCAAGCGGACGTGAAAATGGGTGTCATGGCCTGCGATGGGGCGGATTTTCTGCAGCCATTTCTTATCGGCGCGGGTGGCGGTTTTGCACATTTCAATCTTGACGGCAGCCGCGACAAAAATGCGGTCCACCCGCGGGTCTGACGCGGCGGCGCGCAACAGGGCGTGGTGCGACCGGGTCCAGTTTGCAGTGACCGACCGCTGATCATCAGAGCGCACCGGGATCGAGCTTAGGCTTTCACGTTCGCTGCGCGACAGATCAAGACGGCGGGGCGGCAGCATCCAGATATCTGCATCAAGGCCAATTTGGTGGCTGGCATGGCCCGAGGTCATCGGTCCGCCACGCGGTTGACCGATATCGCCGATGTAAAGCCCGGCCCAACCGACCTGGGTTGCGGCAACAGACAGCTGTTCCAGAAACTCGATCATCGCGGGCTGGCCCCAGTTGCGATTGCGCGACAGGCGCATGGCTTGCCATGTGGGGCCGGTTTCGGGCAGTTGCATCATGCCCGCACCACAGCCTTTGGCGTAAGAGCCGATCGGCATCGGGTCTTGGGCCGAGGCGGATTCTTTGGCGCCAAACAGTTGGTTAGCCAGCTTTTGGGCAGATGCCGGGGTGGCAAGGGCCAAGCCCAGAATCAGGAATACACTGCGAAGGATCATGAAAAGGCCTGTTGTTCACCATTCGGTTTAACCCAGAATAGCAGAATCAAGCCGACAAGGAACAGCCCGATCAGCGGCGAAATGCCGATACGCTGTGATCCGCTGATTTGGGTGGCAATGGCGATCAGGGTGGGGGCCATAAAGCTGGCGACCTTGCCGGAAAGCGCGAACAGGCCGAACGCTTGGGTGGCGTGGTCTGGCGTGGTGTGGCGCACCATCATGGTGCGAGAAGCTGCCTGCAACGCCCCCCCTGCCCCGCCGATCAACGCGCCACAGGCGTAGAAAATCTGATCCGGCAAATGACCTGTGGGGTCAAGCGCCATACCAAACAGGCTGTCGCGCGACATGCCAACAATGATGGCGCAGACAAGGATAAGCACCAGAATGGAGGCCGTCAGCACGGGTTTGGAGCCGAAACGATCATCGGCCTTGCCGCCAAGCCAACTGGCAACAGCGGCGGAAATCGCCCCGACGATGCCGAAAATACCAATATCGGTGATGGTCCAGCCCAGCACGCCAGAGGCATAAACCCCGCCAAAGCCGTAAAGCGCATTCAGCGCGTCACGGTAAAACAGCGACGACGCAAGGTAGGCTGCAAGGCTGGGGCGATGGGTCAGGCTGGCGAGCAGGGTCTTGAGGCTGCTGAAGGCGGCCGGGATATCAAGCTTTTGGTGGCCGGTTTTCGGCTCGTGCACCCAAAGAAAGAACGGGATCATGAACAACACATACCAGATTGCGGTGAACGGCCCGACGGCACGGGTGCCTTCGCGGGCGGCGGCGTCAAGGCCAAACGCGGGGTCAAGCCCGACCAGGGTTTTGCCAGTGGCGCTGTTTTCGACGAACAGCAACAACATGATCAGCAGCGCAAAAATGCCGCCAAGATAGCCAAAGGCAAAGCCGGAGCCGGAAACGCCGCCGATCTTGTCATGGTCGTGCAGGCTGGGGAGAAGCGAGTTGGTAAAAATGGTGGCAAATTCCATCCCGATAAAGCCAAGGCCAAAGAACGCCACGGCCCAGAACAGGCTGCTTTCGCCCGGAATAACCCACCACAGCGCAAACGAGCCGATGACGTAAAGCGCCGAAAAGGCCCAGATCCAAACCATCCGCCGCCCGGTTCCATCGGCGATTGCCCCCAGAAACGGTGCCAATACGGCGATCAGAATGCTGGAGGCCGCAAGCCCCCACCCCCAATAGGATTGTGCCGCGGCGGCTGCGGCCTCGGGGGCCATTCCAGTGCTGGCGTAATGGGCGCGGGCGACTTCGGCAAAGTACGGGCCAAAGATGAAAGTCAGCAGCAGGGTATTGTAGGGCTGGCTTGCCCAATCAAAAAAGAACCAACCCCAGATACGTTTTTTCGCGGATACCATGCCCTGCCCCCTGTTGGCGTCGCGCGGATCAAGCCCGATTTGCCGGGCCAGTGCAAGCAGGACGCGGCGGCGCGCCTAGCGTTCGGGCGGCCAGGGGCGCGCGGCGTCGGCATGAATCCAGGCTTTGACCCAATCAGGCAATGGCGGGCTTGTGGTCGGTTGACCCAAAGCCGCAAGCGCCAGATGCGGGGCCACGATGCCCGCATTTGAGGTGATGGCCGACCGCAGCAACATATGGCTGGTGCAATCGCCCTGCTTCCACATGCTTTGCTCCATGTAGATAAAGCGATGATCCCAGCCAATGCAGCGGCTGTGCATTTCCAGCCGATCGAACATCCGCACCCGTTTGCGGTAGCGCGTGGTGTTGCCCGCCACCGTCATACCCCAACGGTTGGCGGCCAAAACCTTGTGCAATCCGGTGCGTTGGCCCAGCGGAATGCGGCCCAGATCGTAGATCGTCAGGGTGCGGCCATTGTTCAGTTCGCGCCACGGATCCAGATCCCACGGCCAGCAACGGTGGTGGCTGATGTGCGTGCCGGTGATCGGCAAGGCGGGGGCATTGCGGAACTTCCACAGCTCTTTGAACATGCGGGCAAAGGGATACATCGCGGCCTCCTGTTGGCGGTGGATTGCCCGGTTGCGCGCAAAGCGTCAAGCGAAACGCTGCGGAAAGGATTGCCCTTTGTCCGCGTGGGCATTACCTAGACCACAACCCATAGTATGCGGAGTGTTCAAATGACCTCGATCCTGCAAATCCTGCTGCTTGTTCTTGATGTCGTGCGGTTCGTCGTGATCGCCCATATCATCATGAGCTGGCTGATCAATTTCCAGGTGCTGAACCTGCGGCAACCTCTGGTGGCGCAGCTTTGGGATGGGTTGAATCGTCTGCTCGAGCCGATTTATGGCCGGATCCGATCAATGCTGCCGGCGATGGGGGGGCTGGATCTGGCACCGCTTATCGTGCTGCTGGGGATTATCGCGCTGCGCATTGTGCTGATCAACAATCAAGCGGCGTTCTACTGATCCTGACCGTATCTTCACGCCCCCCTGCGAAAACCGAAAATAGTTTAGGCAAACTGACAGGCCATGCAGCAAACCCGCGATCTTTTAGCCTCGGTCTTCGGCTTTGCCGCCTTTCGCCCGGGGCAGGAAGAGATCGTCTCGGCGGTGCTTGCCGGGCGTAACGTGCTGGCGATCATGCCAACGGGTGGCGGGAAAAGCCTTTGTTTCCAATTGCCTGCGCTGTGCCACGATGGGGTCACGGTGGTGATTTCGCCGCTGATTGCGCTGATGCGTGATCAGGTGCGTGCCCTGCGCGAAGCGGGGGTAGAGGCCGGGGCCCTGACCTCGGGGAACACCGAAGAAGAGACCGAGGCGGTGTTTGCCGCATTGGACGAGGGGCGGATGCGCCTGTTGTATATGGCCCCTGAACGGCTGGCGTCGGCGGCGACCTTGCCGATGCTGCGGCGGATCGGCACGCGGATGATTGCGGTCGACGAGGCGCATTGCGTCAGCCAGTGGGGCCATGATTTCCGCCCCGATTACCTGCGCATCGGGGAATTGCGCCGGACGCTGGGGGTGCCGCTGGCCGCCTTTACCGCGACGGCGGATGAGGAAACCCGCGCCGAGATCGTGACGCGGCTGTTTGATGGTGTGGCACCCGCGACCTTTTTGCGTGGCTTTGACCGCCCGAACATCCATTTGGCCTTTGC
>JBAVTI010000092.1:0-3793 GCA_049696055.1 Paracoccaceae bacterium
GCGGGGCGCAACGCGCCATTGCCGACCAGCGTCAGGTGCAGATCGGGGTGGCGCGGCGCAGCAATGGCAATGGCCTCGATCAGTAAAGGAAAACCCTTTTGCTCGGCCAGCCGCCCGATGGCAACAAGCCGCGGGCCGCCGCTCGGCATCGGTTTGGGCGAGGCGAACAGCAAAGGTTCAATACCGCAATGCACGACCTTCAGGCGTGGCCAGTCGGCGAAATCGGCCCAACGACATAGCTGACTGCGGCCGTAGGAACTGATGGCGACGGTAAAGGCGGCATGGTGGATCTTGTCGCGCAGGGACAGACCGACCGGGCTGTCGAATTCCTCGGGCCCATGCACGGTAAAGCTGAAGCGCGGGCCACCCATCAGGTGCGCCAGCATGGCGACCGTGGCAGAATTGGTGCCGAAATGCGCGTGCAAATGCGTGATGCCAAGCGCATGACAGCGGCGCGCAATAAAAGCGGCCTCAATCAGATAGATCATATGGCGCAACCGCCCACCGGCCCCGCGTGCGCCACAGGAAATTGCTTGCCGCAAGGCCCGCCAAGTTGCCCCCGGATGCGTCACCATCTGCTGCACCGCCGACAATCCCAGTCGCATCGCCCCCAGTTCCAGTACATGCTCGGTGCGCCCATCTTCGGCAATATCGCCCGCATCAACCAGTGACCCGCGATCAGACCGCATGGCAAAGCGATGTACGGAAAAACCCCGCCGTTCCAATGCCTGGATCTCGCGCCGGATAAAGGTGTGCGAAGCGCGCGGGTAGGTGTTTACAAGGTAGGCGATCTTCACAACGCGGGCCTCAACGATGATCCATTTCCTCAGCAATACGCAAGGTTGCTGCGATTGCATAGACTTGTGGCGCAAGCATGGCGGATGATTGACCCCGCACCCCCCCGCGCCTAGGGTCGCGCCCATGGAAGTACCTGCCCAAAACCGCCCCGGTCTTTTCGCCCGCGCCCTGCGTGGATCGGCGATTACGGCCGGGTCTTATGCCATTGCCCAAGGGCTGCGGCTGGCGTCGAACCTGATCCTGACGCGGCTGTTGTTCCCCGAAGCGTTCGGGCTGATGGCCTTGGTTTCGGTGTTTCTGGTCGGCCTTGCGATGTTCTCTGACGTCGGCATTGGCCCGGCTATTTCGCAAAACAAACGCGGCGACGAGGCGGAATTCCTGAACACCGCATGGACAATTCAGGTGGTGCGCGGGGTGCTTTTGTGGCTGGCAACCTGCGCCATCGCTTGGCCTGCAGCGCGGTTCTACAACGCCCCAGACCTGATCACGCTGCTGCCCGTGGCGGGGGTGACGCTGCTGATATCGGGCTTTAACCCAACGCGGATCGACACCGCGAACCGGCACTTGCTGCTGGGTCGCGTGACCGGGTTGGATTTGATCAGCCAAATCATCGGGATTGTGTCGATGGTGGCACTGGCCCTGGCGATGCAATCGGTTTGGGCGTTGGTATTGGGGGCGGTTGTCGGATCGGCGGCCAAGCTGGTGTTGATGCAGCTTTTCCTTCCCGGCATGCACAATCGCTTTCAGTGGGAGGCGCGGGCCGGGGCAGAGCTTATTCATTTCGGCAAATGGATCTTTCTGTCCACCGCTTGCGGGTTCCTGCTGTCACAGGGCGATAAAGCCATTCTGGGTGCCTATCTGAAGCTTGATCAGCTTGGCATCTACAACATCGGGTATTTTCTTGCGTCTTTTCCCGTGCTGCTTGGCGGTGCGGTTATCAGCCGGATCATGATCCCGCTTTACCGCGACCATCCGCCAGCCGCGTCAGCGGCAAATTTTGCAAAACTGCGGCGGCTGCGCTTTGGGTTGACTGGGGGGATGCTGGCCCTGCTTGCGGTGATGGCCTTTGTTGGCGTGCCACTGGTGGGGCTGCTGTATGACGCGCGCTATGCGCAGGCAGGCGGCATCGTGGTGGCGATAGCCTGTCTGCAAATGCCAATGGTGATTGGTATGACCTATGATCAGTCGGCACTGGCGGCAGGGGATTCGCGCAACTACTTTCTGGTGATCGCGGCAAAGGCGGCGGTGCAGACGGTGGCGTTTGTGGCGGGGGCGCAGCTTGCGGGCCTGCCGGGTGCGCTTGGTGCGCAGGGTCTTGCACTGGCGGCGGTGCATCCGCTGATCATCTGGTTGGCGCGACGACATCGGGCGTGGGATGGGCTGCATGATGCCGTGTTCTCGGCCGTGGCTTTGGCCTTGATCGTGCTTGCACTCTGGCTGAACTGGCCGGCATTGACGGCGCTTTAGCTTGAATGGCGCAAAGCGTCTGTTTGCCGCCAAAACTTTGCTTTATAAGGCGGCTCAACTCCGAAAAGTCATGGATTTCCTGATGCAAATTGAACCGACCGCCCTTCCTGATGTGATGATCCTGACGCCCGCCCGCTTTGGCGATGACCGGGGCTGGTTTTCCGAAACCTGGAACGCGGCCAAAATGGCGGCGCTGGGGCTGGATATTGATTTTGTGCAGGACAACCACTCGATGTCGGCTACGATCGGCACTCTGCGCGGATTGCATTACCAATCGCCGCCGCGTGCGCAGGATAAACTGGTGCGATGCAGCAAGGGTGCGATTTTCGATGTGGCGGTGGATATCCGCACCGGGTCGCCGTTCTATGGCAAATGGGTCGGGGTCGAGCTTTCGGCCGAAAATCGGCGGCAGTTGTTGGTGCCAAAGGGCTTCTTGCATGGCTTCGTGACACGCACTGCCGACACCGAAGTGCAATATAAATGCTCCGACGTCTATGCGCCCGATTGTGATGGCGGTATCCGCTGGAACGACCCGTCGATTGGTATCGACTGGGGGCTTTCGGGCAATCCAACTCTTTCCTCCAAAGATACCGTGGCCCCGTTCTTTGCCGACTTCCAATCACCCTTCGTCTGGGAGGCACGGGCATGAAGCTGCTGGTAACCGGTGGGGCAGGGTTCATCGGGTCGGCCGTGGTGCGGCTGGCCATTGCGCGCGGCCATCAGGTGATCAACCTGGATGCGCTAACCTATGCCGCTTGTCTCGGCAACGTGGCAAGCGTCGGCAACAGCCCGCTTTATGCATTCGAGCAGGCCGATATCCGTGACCGCGCTGCGCTGGACCGGATATTTGCCACCCATCAACCCGATGCCGTCATGCACCTTGCCGCAGAAAGCCATGTTGACCGGTCGATCGACGGTCCGGGTGATTTCATCGAAACCAACATCACCGGCACTTACCAGCTGTTGGAAGCCGCGCGCGCCTATTGGCTACAGTCAGGCAAACCTGAAGGCTTTCGCTTCCACCACATTTCGACCGACGAAGTGTTTGGCACTTTGGGTGCCGAAGGGCAGTTCACCGAAACCACGCCTTATGCCCCGAACAGCCCCTATTCGGCGTCGAAAGCGGCGTCCGATCATCTGGTGCGTGCATGGCATGAAACCTATGGCTTGCCGATTGTGATGACCAATTGCTCCAACAACTATGGCCCGTTCCATTTTCCTGAAAAGCTGATCCCTGTGGTGATCCTGAACGCCTTGGCGGGCAAGCCTATCCCGGTTTATGGCAAGGGCGAAAACGTGCGCGATTGGCTTTATGTCGAAGACCACGCCGATGCGTTGCTGACAGTATTGGAACGCGGCGAAAACGGCCGCAGCTACAACGTCGGCGGTGAAAACGAAGCCCGCAATATCGACATCGTGCAGATGATTTGCACGCTGCTGGATCAGGCCCGCCCCAGTGGTGCGCCCCATGCACGCCTGATCACCTATGTCACCGACCGGCCCGGCCACGATGCGCGCTATGCCATCG
>JBAVTI010000093.1:0-2524 GCA_049696055.1 Paracoccaceae bacterium
GGATCAATTTCATCCCCGTTGCCGCCGAAAAGCTGCATCCCGAGGAGAACCGCATTCAGTTGGTCGACGGGCAGTCGATTTCCTATGACTATCTGGTGATCGCAACCGGGCCGGAACTGGCGTTTGATGAGATCGAGGGCTTTGGTCCCGATGGTTTTACCCAATCGGTGTGTCATGTCGATCATGCGTTGAAGGCCAAAGAGGCATTCGATGCATTCTGCAAAAAGCCCGGTCCGGTGATCATTGGCGCTGTGCAAGGTGCCAGCTGCTATGGCCCGGCCTATGAGTTTACCTTTATTCTGGAAACCGCGCTGCGGCGGGCGAAAATTCGCGACAAAGTGCCGATGACGTTCATCACCTCAGAGCCTTATGTCGGGCATCTGGGCCTGGACGGGGTGGGCGACACCAATGGGTTGCTGGAATCCGAAATGCGCGCCAAGCACATCAAATGGATGACTTCGACCCGGGTGAAGAATGTCGAAGACGGCAAAATGACGGTCGAGCAGATTGCTGACGATGGATCTGTGAAAGCCGAAAAGGAAGTGCCGTTTGCCTATGCGATGATGCTGCCGGCATTTCGCGGCATTGCGCCGTTGCGGGGGATCGAAGGGCTTTCGAACCCGCGCGGTTTCACCATCGTTGACCAGCATCAGCGCAACCCGAAGTACAAGAACATTTTTGCGGTCGGTGTTTGCGTCGCCATTCCGCCGATGGGGCCAACGCCCGTGCCCTGTGGCGTGCCAAAGACCGGATTCATGATCGAGTCGATGGTGACGGCCACGGCGCATAACATTGGCCAATGCTTGCGCGGGCAAGAGCCTACGAACGTCGGCACCTGGAATGCGGTTTGCCTTGCGGACTTTGGCGATAGTGGGATTGCATTTGTGGCGCAACCGCAGATTCCGCCGCGCAACGTAAACTGGTCGTCGAGCGGCAAGTGGGTGCATTTGGCGAAGATCGGCTTTGAGAAGTATTTCATCCGCAAGATCAAGAAGGGCACGTCAGAGCCGCTTTATGAAAAGCTGATGATGCAGGCCATGGGCATTGATAAGCTGAAAGAAGTGAAGAAGGGCTAAGGTTTCGAGGCTTGGCTGGCAGCCGGGGAGGAGGCTGTCTGCCCCCTCCCCGGACCCCACCCCCGAGAGTATTTGGACAAGAGAAATGCGGGGGCGGGAAGGGAACTTCTGGCCCCTTTTCCTTGGCTTGATTGCGTGGCAGGGTGCGGCGCATGGAACATGATTTTTTGATTATCGGCGGCGGGATCGCCGGGGTGTCGGCTGCGGCGCGGTTGGCGGAATTTGGCCGTGTTTTGGTGCTGGAGGCGGAGGCAAACCTTGCGCATCACGCCTCGGGGCGGTCGGCTGCGTTGTTTGAGCCGCGCTATGGGTTGGCGCCAGTGGTGGCGTTGTCGTTGGCATCAGAGCGGTATTTCCGCGAGACCGAGGGGATCTTGTCGGACCGGGGGTTGATGATTTTAGCGCGGGCGGATCAAGCGGCGGAGTTTGCACGCGATATTGCCAACTTTGGGTTGGACCGGGTGACCATGGAGGTGGCGCGCGGGATCGTGCCAGTGATAAACCCTGACACAGTGGCCTATGCGGCCTGGGGCAACCATGCGTGGGATATTGATACTGATCGGTTGTTGCAGGGTCATGTGCGGAGCGTGAAAGCGGCGGGCGGGCAGATTATAACCGGGGCGCGGGTGACGGGAATTGTGAAGCTGCAGGGGGGGTGGCAGGTGACCACCGCCGCAGGGGAGTTTCGCGCGCGGGTTTTGGTGAATGCTGCCGGGGCTTGGGTGGATGTCGTGGCCGGGATGGCGGGGGTGAAGCCTTTGGGGTTTGCGCCAATGCGCCGGTCGATGGCGCGGATACCGGCACCGGGGGGGCACGATGTGTCGGGGTGGCCGATGATCTTTGGTGCCGGGGAATCGTGGTATGCCAAACCCGATGCCGGGGCGTTGATCGTGTCACCCGCCGAGGAGCACCTTATGGACCCGCATGATGCCTGGGCCGACGATATGGTGCTGGCCGAAGGGTTGGCACGCTATGAGGAAATGGTGACCGAACCGGTGACGCGGCTGCTGGCGAATTGGGCGGGGTTGCGCACGTTTTCGCCAGACCGGGTGCTGGTGATTGGTCGTGATATCGTCGAGCCGGACTTTTTCTGGCTGGCGGGGCAGGGCGGTTACGGCTTTCAAACCTCACCCGCCGCAAGCCAGCTTTGTGCTGATTTGATTCTGGGTCGCGCACCTGCGGTAGAGGCGTCTTTGGTGGCGGCGTTGTCGCCTGCGCGGTTCGGATGACGCTGCGGTTGCCAGATAGCGGTGCCGAGGTTTCAGACGATGGGCGTCGCCATGCGCCGTCTGCTACACGCAATGCAGCCCCGATTTTGGCGGTGTTGCGGGCCGAGGCACCTGTGCGCGGGCGTCTGCTGGAACTGGCCTCGGGCAGCGGGCAGCATGCGGCGGAATTTGCCGCCGCCTTGCCGGGGCTGGACTGGCAGCCGACCGATGTGAACCCGG
>JBAVTI010000094.1:0-31729 GCA_049696055.1 Paracoccaceae bacterium
GTACTGATGTTGGACGACAAACAACACCGCATCCGTGTCGCCGTCCCGAATGTGATGGGCTATGACGATGCGAAGTTCCCGAAGGCCAGCTATCACGCGTTCTGGGATGAGACGAAGGGCTACGAGAAGCCCCACGACGGTCGGCCGGTTTATGATGGGCTGCGTCCGGAATTCCATTGGCCGAAGGGGGCTTGAGCTACCTTACTTGCCTGAATAATATATCATTAAATTGAGTAAGAATGCAGTTGCGGCGGTAATGGAAATTAGAAATCCCCTAGTCGCGGCTGTATTCGCAGGCCTTATTTGCATCGTTTTGGTCTACGGTTATTTCCACGGTGGAATTTCCGTGTGTTGGACTGCACCCAAGGTTCACTTTCCATTCGGCAGCCATAGATCTGTCAGCAATACTAAATGCGATCCTAATTATGGGAAATGGACCTATCGTGCCGGGCAAGAACCGATCTATAGCCCACCGCACAAAATGCCTACGATTTTGCGGCATTAAGCGGGCGCGGTAGATAAGTCAAACCCAAGAACGTCCTTGTCCCAGCCGCTACTCCCCTCTATACGCCGCCAATGCCCCCCTATGGGCATAGAATCACACATCGCCGTGTTTGCCCCCGCCGTCGCAGCTAGGGCAGTTCCGGCATAGGAGTATGCGACATGAAATTGAATGAACTTTCCGACAACGATGGTGCCACCAAAAAGCGCAAGCGCGTTGCTCGTGGTCCGGGTTCGGGCTCGGGCAAGACTGCTGGCCGTGGTATCAAGGGCCAGAAATCGCGTTCGGGCGTCGCCATTGGCGGCTACGAAGGCGGCCAGATGCCGCTTTATCGTCGTTTGCCAAAGCGCGGCTTCAGCAAGCCGAACCGCAAGGAATATGCCGTTATCAACCTGGGCCTGATCCAGAAATTCGTTGATCTTGGCAAGCTGGACATCTCGGCGCCGATCACCGAAGACATCCTGATTGCGGCTGGTCTGACCAACCACAAGCGCGACGGCATCCGTATCCTTGCCAAGGGCGTGATCACTTCCAAGCTTAACCTTGATGTTTCGGGTGCATCTGCCCCGGCAATCGAGGCTGTTGCCGCTGCCGGTGGCACGCTGACCGTGGCCCCGGTGCTGGAACCGCATGGCAAGTCGAAGCGCAAAGCTGATTAAGAGGTTGTGAGCGGCCGTAAGACCGCTTACATCAGATCAAGTTTTCCCGCGCCGCCGACCGGAAAACGGTTCGGCGGTGCAGTCATGAAAGAGATCGGGCATGGCATCTGCTGCAGAGCAAATGGCGGCGAACCTTAGTTGGGGCGCACTGGGCAAGGCGACAGACCTTCGCCAACGGATATTCTTCACTGTCGGCTTGCTGATGGTGTATCGCTTGGGCACCTACATCCCGGTGCCGGGCATTGATGGCGCGGCACTGCGGTCATTCATGGAGAATGTCAGCGGCGGGATCGGTGGTATCCTCAATATGTTCACCGGCGGTGCTATCAGCCGCATGGGTATCTTTGCCCTTGGCATCATGCCCTATATTTCCGCCTCGATCATCGTGCAGCTTTTGTCGTCGATGATCCCGCGGCTGGAACAGCTGAAAAAAGAGGGCGATCAGGGCCGCAAGAAGATCAACCAGTATACCCGGTTCGGCACGGTATTTTTGGCGACGTTTCAGGCCTGGGGGATCGCTCTTTCGCTGGAAGCTGGTGATCTGGCGCATGATCCGGGGATGTATTTCCGTGTCGCTTGCGTGATTACTCTGGTCGGTGGCACGATGTTCCTGATGTGGTTGGGCGAGCAAATCACGTCGCGCGGCATTGGTAACGGCATTTCGCTGATCATCTTTGTGGGCATCGTGGCCGAGATACCGGCCGCATTGGCACAGTTCTTCAGCCAGGGCCGGTCTGGCGTCATCTCTCCCGCTGTGATCATCGGCGTTATGGTTATGGTGATCGCTGTGATTGCCGCCGTTGTGTTCATGGAACGCGCGCTGCGCAAGATCCATATCCAATACCCGCGCCGTCAGGTTGGCATGAAGGTTTATGATGGCGGCTCTAGCCACCTTCCGATCAAGGTGAACCCGGCTGGCGTGATTCCGGCAATCTTTGCGTCGTCGCTTTTGCTGCTGCCCACTACGATCTCGGCGTTTTCGGGGGCGCAGACGGGGCCGGTAATGTCGACCATTCTGGCCTACTTTGGGCCGGGTCAACCGCTGTACCTGCTGTTCTTCGCCGCGATGATCGTGTTCTTTGCGTATTTCTACACTCACAACGTTTCGTTCAAGGTTGATGAAGTGGCCGAGAACCTGAAGAACCAGAACGGTTTCGTACCCGGCATTCGCCCCGGCAAACGGACCGAAGAATATCTGGAATATGTGGTCAACCGCGTGCTGGTGCTGGGTTCGGCTTATCTGGCTGCTGTATGTCTGCTACCAGAATTTCTGCGCAATCAGTTTGCGATACCGTTCTACTTTGGTGGCACATCGGTGCTGATTGTGGTGTCGGTGACGATGGATACGATCAATCAGGTGCAGTCGCATCTGTTGGCGCACCAATACGAAGGCCTGATCGAAAAGTCGCAACTGCGTGGCAAAAAGCGCGGGGCGAAAGCTCCGACCCGTCGCTGAGGGCTGCGGGATGGTAAACATCATCCTTCTGGGGCCGCCAGGGGCTGGCAAGGGTACCCAAGCCAAGCGTCTGGTAGACGAGCGTGGCATGGTGCAGCTGTCGACTGGTGACATGCTGCGTGAAGCGAAATCCAGCGGCTCGGACATGGGCCGCCGGGTTGCCGATGTGATGGCGCGCGGTGAATTGGTGACCGACGAGATCGTGATCGGCCTGATCGAGGAAAAGATCAGCGGTGCCGCCGGTGGTGGCTTCATTTTTGACGGCTTTCCCCGCACTTTGCCACAGGCCGATGCCCTGGGCGCGTTGTTGGCCAAGACCGGGCAAAGCCTTGATGCCGTGATCGAGATGCAGGTCGATGACGCGGCCTTGGTTGCGCGGATCACCGGGCGTTTCACGTGTCGTGATTGTGGCGAGGTGTATCACGACGTCACGCGGCCCACCAAAGTGCCCGGCAAATGCGATGTCTGCGGATCGACCACGCTTAATCGCCGGGCGGACGACAACGAAGAGTCGCTTAAGCAACGGCTGATGGAATATTACAAGAAGACCTCGCCTCTGATCGGTTACTACTACGCCAAAGGTCAGCTTTCGACCGTTGACGGGTTGGCGGAAATGGACGCGGTTGCTGCGGCCATTGCGAAAGTTCTTGACAGGGCCAAATAACCCCCATCCTCGCCTTGACGGGCGCGGCAAAACCCCATAAGTCACGGCGTCCCGCAAGGGAATCGTCCGCTTTGGGTATTCCTGACACGGATCGAATCGGACCGGGTAGCATTGGCTACACCGGAGTTGTGAAAAAAGGTTCTGGCACTACGGAACCGCAACCAAAAGGAAGACACGTTTGGCACGTATTGCTGGCGTCAACATTCCGACGGGGAAACGCGTCCCCATCGCATTGACCTATATCACTGGGATCGGCCCGCACGTTGCGGAAAAGATCTGCGAAGCCGTTGGTATTGATCGCGCTCGTCGCGTCAACCAACTTTCGGATGCCGAAGTTCTGGCCATCCGCGAGCATATCGACGCGAACTATACGGTTGAGGGCGACCTGCGTCGTGAAACCTCGATCAATATCAAGCGTCTGATGGACCTTGGTTGCTACCGTGGCTTGCGTCACCGTCGTAACCTGCCGGTTCGCGGTCAGCGTACCCATACCAACGCACGCACGCGCAAGGGCCCCGCTAAGGCCATTGCCGGCAAGAAGAAATAAGGGGCGCTGAGATATGGCACGCGATAAAACCCGTATGAAGAAAAAGGAACGCAAGAATATCGCCGCTGGCGTCGTTCATGTGAACTCTTCCTTCAACAACACCAAAATCCTGATCTCTGACGTGCAGGGCAACGCCATTTCGTGGTCGTCGTCGGGCACCATGGGCTTCAAGGGTTCGCGCAAATCGACCCCCTATGCCGCGCAAATGGCTGCCGAAGACGCAGCTCGCAAGGCACAGGAACATGGCATGAAGACCGTCGAGGTTGAAGTGCAGGGTCCTGGTTCGGGCCGTGAGTCCGCTTTGCGCGCCTTGGCTGCTGCTGGTCTGAACGTCACGTCGATTCGTGACGTGACCCCGATGGCACACAACGGTTGCCGTCCGCCGAAGCGCCGCCGCGTCTAAGGTTTTTCTACTGAATCGGGCCGTGCGATTTCGCGCGGCCCGCTTTCGCTATTTTCGGATCCTCGGGCGTCATCTGCTTAGGGACATGGGCAGAAGACAGGTATGGAGGCGACAGCATGATCCACAAAAATTGGGCTGAACTGATCAAGCCGACGCAGTTGGTGGTTAAGCCCGGGGCAGATGCCTCGCGCGTGGCTACCGTGATTGCAGAACCGCTGGAGCGTGGCTTTGGCCTGACGCTCGGCAACGCGCTGCGCCGCGTGCTGATGTCGTCGCTGCAGGGTGGGGCTATCACCTCGGTGCAGATCGACAACGTGCTGCACGAGTTCTCATCTGTGGCCGGTGTGCGTGAAGACGTCACCGACATCGTGCTGAACCTTAAAGGCGTGGCGCTGAAGATGGATGTCGAAGGGCCAAAGCGCCTGTCGATTTCTGCCAAAGGTCCGGGCGTTGTCACCGCTGGTGACATTTCTGAAAGCAATGGCATCGAGGTTCTGAATAAAGAGCATGTGATCTGCCACCTTGATGATGGCGCTGACGTGTTCATGGAACTGACTGTGAATACCGGCAAAGGCTATGTTGCTGCCGACAAGAACAAGCCGGAAGATGCGCCAATCGGCATGATCGCCATTGATGCGATCTATTCGCCGGTCAAGAAAGTCAGCTACGAAGTAACCCCGACCCGCGAAGGTCAGGTGCTTGACTATGACAAGCTGACCATGAAAATCGAAACCGACGGCAGCCTTACTCCGGATGACGCTGTGGCCTATGCCGCGCGCATTCTGCAAGATCAGCTGTCGGTGTTCGTGAACTTTGACGAGCCGGAATCGGCGACCCGCCATGACGTGGAAGATGGGTTGGAATTCAACCCGCTGCTGCTCAAGAAGGTCGACGAGCTGGAATTGTCTGTTCGTTCGGCAAACTGCCTGAAGAACGACAATATCGTCTACATCGGCGATCTTATTCAGAAAACCGAAGCCGAAATGCTGCGCACCCCGAACTTCGGCCGCAAGTCCTTGAACGAAATCAAGGAAGTGCTGTCGGGCATGGGTCTGCACCTTGGCATGGACGTTGAGGATTGGCCGCCGGAAAACATCGAAGATCTGGCCAAGCGTTTCGAAGACCAGTTCTGATATTCTGGGGGGCGGCAACGCCCCCCGCAAATGCCCGGACTTCCGGGGAACAGACTGGGCGCAAGCCCCAAGGTGAGCCGCCCATTCGAGGGTGTGCCGGACAAAGCAAAACATAACGTAAGGAAAACATCATGCGTCACTCCAGTGGTTACCGCAAACTCAACCGCACCCACGAACACCGCAAAGCGCTGTTTGCCAACATGTGCGGCTCGCTCATTGAACACGAGCAGATCAAGACTACCCTGCCCAAGGCCAAGGAACTGCGTCCGATCATCGAAAAGCTGATCACGCTGGCCAAGCGCGGCGATCTGCACGCCCGTCGTCAAGCTGCCAGCCAGCTGAAGCAAGACCAGTATGTCGAGCGTCTGTTCGCCATCCTCGGTCCGCGCTACGCCACCCGTCAGGGCGGCTATGTGCGCGTGCTGAAGGCAGGTTTCCGTTATGGCGACATGGCCCCGATGGCAATCATCGAATTCGTCGATCGTGATCCAAGCGCAAAGGGCGCTGCTGACAAGGCCCGTGTTGCAGCTGAAGATGTGCTCGACGCATAATTCAAGCGCCGCTTGATAGAATTAGAAAACCCGCCGCATTCCGGCGGGTTTTTTAGTGTAAATTGGGCAATCAATTGTAAGTCATTCAAGAATTACACTTTTCGCCTTGAGTATAATCGAGGTTCGAGCAAGATCAATCCAAGGTAGAATCGCCAGATTCGGGATGTAGCGAGTCAAGATGGAACGAAGGACTGTGACCTTGCTTTTGGAAAAACTGGATGAAATGGCGCCGATGGGGTATTCGGCCGGGTTGCACATCCGTTTTGCCACTCCGCTTGTGTATAAGAGCTCCTATCCGGCGGCTTGGGTTGATCACTACAATAGCCATTCCTATTATTTGCGTGACCCGCTGGTTTTCTGGGGTGTTGGCGTCGAGGGAATAACCCGCTGGAGCGCCATCCCGCTTCCTGACCCATTTGGTGTCATGAAGAAGGCCGCCGCCCATGGCCTGAACTATGGTGCTGTGTCGTCTTACGGTCCCATTACATCGCGTTCGATTGTAGGCATTAGCCGGTCGGATCGAGAATTTGACGACGAGGAAATGGACCAACTTAAGGAACTGACGATCAAGCTGCATATCGAGGCAAAGCCGCCATCCGAGCTGACAAAAGCGCAGATCGAAGCGCTGCAATGCCTTGCCAATGGGGATCGGCACACGGCGGCGGCGGCAAAACTTGGCATATCGGAAAGCGCTCTCAAGGCGCGCCTTAATTCGGCGCGCATCCGCCTTGAGGCACGCACCACCTCCGAGGCCATCCGTAAGGCACGGGAGTACCGGCTGTTCTGACCCTGTGCTGTCCCCTTCAACGGTTTTGAAACCCCAGAAGGAGAGACGACAATGGAAGTCACCACCCTGTCATACGACAACTTGCACAATCACGGGCAGCTCTTTGCCAACATGTTTCGCGCACGGCACCGCACATTCATCCAGCATAACAAGTGGGATCTGCCTGAAGCCGACGGGATGGAGTTTGATCAGTACGATACGCCCGCAAGCCGTTGGGTCGCGGTTCATCGTCACGGCGAAGTTCTCGCCGGCGTACGACTAACGCCCACCACGCATCGCTGTGGCATCTATTCTTATATGATTCGTGATGCCCAGCGCGGATTGCTGGAAACGATTCCGCAATATCTTTTGAATTTTGAAGCCCCGATTGATCCGCATACTTGGGAGTCGAGCCGGGTCTTTGTCTCCGATGATGTTCCCGCGAATGAGCGTTTGCGGGTGCAAATGCAGTTAATTCACGAGATGGTCATTTCTGCCCGCGCGGTGGGGGCCACCACGTTGCTCGGCATCATCCCAGAGCATTCTCCACGTCTTGCAAGGCGTGTGGGCCTTGACTGCCAACCTGCCGGTCCCGTGTTCGATGCAGGTGGCACCCGCAGTGTCTGCGTCACGATCAGCATGGCGACCAAGCTGCATTGATGCAAAGACTTCGGTCTACGCATCGACACCGATTGGGCGGGCATATGGTTGCCCGCCCCGTCAATACGCCTTTCCCCCTCGCGTCTGGCGGCGTAACGTATTGCTATGTCCGATCTGTTCGATACCCCCAACAAACCCGTGCCAGAGGCCATGCGCCCCTTGGCCGATCGGTTGCGCCCAAAAACACTGGCCGAAGTGATCGGTCAAACCAAGGTGCTGTCGCCCGAGGGCCCTTTGGGTGCGATGCTGGCGGCGCGTAGCCTGTCGTCGCTGATCCTGTGGGGGCCGCCCGGCGTTGGTAAAACCACGATTGCGCGACTTTTGGCTGCGGAAACCGATCTTGCGTTCGTGCAGATATCGGCAATTTTTACCGGGGTTCCCGACCTGCGCAAGGTTTTTGAATCCGCCAAGATCCGCCGCCAAAACGGTCAGGGCACCCTTCTGTTCGTTGACGAAATCCACCGTTTCAACAAAGCACAACAGGACGGCTTTCTGCCCTATATGGAGGATGGGACCATCCTTTTAGTTGGGGCCACCACCGAAAATCCCAGCTTCGAGTTGAATGCCGCGTTGATGAGCCGTGCGCAAGTGATCGTGCTGGAACGCCTTACCCTTACCGACCTGGAACATCTTGCGCAGCGTGCCGAACGCGAACTGGGCCGGGCGCTGCCACTAAAGGGCGAGGCGCGCGAGGCGTTGCTGGAAATGGCCGATGGCGATGGCCGCGCCGCGTTGAACCTGATCGAGCAGGTTGCGGCATGGAAACTGGACAAACCGCTGGACCGCGATGCGCTGGCTACCCGCCTGATGCGCCGTGCCGCGAAATACGACAAATCCGGCGAAGAGCATTACAACCTGATCTCGGCACTGCACAAATCGGTGCGCGGCTCTGATCCCGATGCCGCGCTTTATTGGTTTGCGCGTATGCTGGAGGGGGGCGAAGACCCGCGTTTCCTTGCCCGCCGGATCACCCGGATGGCCGTCGAAGACATCGGTCTGGCTGATCCACAAGCGCAGGATGTCTGCTTGCAAGCATGGCAAACCTATGAGCGCTTGGGCTCGCCCGAGGGTGAATTGGCCTTGGCGCAAGCTTTGGTTTACCTCGCTCTCGCACCCAAATCGAACGCCGTCTATACCGCGTACAAGGCCGCCCGCGCCGCCGCGCGCAGCACCGGGTCCGAACCGCCACCCAAGCATATCTTGAACGCGCCAACCAAGATGATGAAGGAAATTGGCTATGGGGCAGGTTATTCTTATGACCACGACGCCGAAGATGGCTTTTCGGGACAGGACAATTTCCCCGAAACCATGAAGCGTCCGGTCTACTATCTGCCCGAAGAACGCGGGTTCGAGCGCGAGCTAAAAAAGCGTAGCGAGTATTTCGCCAAACTGCGCGCCAAACGTCAGGGTGGCTGACCTAATATTGCCTGCCGAAGGTTGACAAAACCGCCCCGCAAGCAAATAGAAGCCCGATGATCTGGACCCTTTCTCAAGTTGCCCTTGGCGGCGCAATCGGTGCTGTTTTGCGCCATCTCACGTCGCTCGGCGCGCTGCGCGTCTTTGGGGCAGGCTTTCCCTGCGGCACTTTGGCGGTAAACGTCGTTGGCTCGTTTGTCATGGGGGCGCTGTTCGTCGCGTTGGCGCAAAAAGATGCGCTGCGTCTGGCACCATTCTTGATGACCGGCATCCTCGGCGGCTTTACCACGTTTTCGGCGTTTTCGCTGGATGCGTTCAGGTTGTGGGAAGACGGTCAGGCGGGTTTGGCGTCGGGTTATGTTCTGGGATCGGTGGCCCTGTCCATCGCGGCACTTGTTGCGGGTGTATTGACCATGCGGGGGATGCTGGCATGAATAGCGTGAAATTAATGACCGTTTCGGTGGATGAGGGCGAACAGCGGCTGGATCGCTGGTTCAAACGTCGCTTCCCCCAGGTAACCCAAGGGCACGTCGAAAAGATGTGCCGCACCGGCCAGGTGCGTGTCGACGGCGCGCGCGCCAAGGCATCGGATCGGGTGGTGCCGGGCATGGAAATCCGGGTGCCGCCTTTGCCTGCAACCGAGGCCCCGTCGCGCCCGCTGCGCGATGGCGTGTCCGCTGCCGATACCAAGATGATTCAATCCTGTGTGCTGTTCAAAGATGAACATATCATCGTGCTGAACAAGCCGCCGGGTCTGCCGTCGCAGGGCGGCTCGGGGCAGGGCGATCGCCACGTGGATGGCCTGACCGAGGCATTGAAATTCGGCTATAAAGACCGCCCCAAATTGGTGCATCGCCTCGACAAGGACACTTCGGGTGTCTTGATCCTTGCGCGCACTGACCGGGTCGCGCGGGCCCTGTCCGAGGCGTTTCGCCACCGCAATACCCGCAAGATCTACTGGGCTTTGGTTGCCGGTGTGCCGCATCCGCGCCAAGGGTCGATCAAATATGCGTTGATGAAGGCGCCGGGGCATGGCCGCGGCGGCGAAGGTGAAAAGATGCTGTGCATCCACCCCGCCAAAATCGCCGATTACCCCGATGCCAAACGCGCCCAGACCGATTATTTCGTGCTGTGGTTCCTTGGCAGCCGCCTGTCGTGGGTGGCGCTGGAACCGATCACTGGCCGCACTCACCAGTTGCGCGCCCACATGGCTGAAATGGGCTATCCCATTCTGGGCGATGGCAAATATGGCGGCTCGGGGGTTGATAACATGGGCGACGGCTGGGGGTCGCAAGTTGGCGGCGACATCAGCCGCAAGCTGCACCTTCACGCGCGCAGCCTGTCAGTCGAACATCCCATTACCAAAGCGATGATGACCTTTACCGCACCGCTGCCCGAACACATGGCAAAGACCTGGAAAACCTTCGATTGGAACGAAAAAGACGTGCCGGCCGATCCCTTCGTCAACAACGACAAATGAGCGCGGGCTGGACGGCAAAGCGCTTCTGGAAAGCCGCCACCGCCGAGGCGTGTGACGGCGGCTTTACCGTGCGCCTTGATGGCCGAGGGGTGAAAACCCCAGCCAAGACGCCGCTGGTTTTGCCGACCCTTGCGATGGCCCAAGCCATTGCCGCAGAATGGGATGCGCAAACCGGCAAGGTGCGGCCCGAAACCATGCCTTGCACCCGCGCCGCCAATTCCGCGCTGGACAAAGTGACCCCGCAATTTGACGAGGTGGCGGGTCTGTTGGCCGCCTATGGCGCGTCGGATCTTATATGCTACCGCGCAACCCATCCGGAGGGCCTTATCGCCCGGCAGGCCGCCGCGTGGGATCCGCTGCTGGAATGGGCCGCCACCACCCTGCACGCCCCGCTGATCGCCACCGCAGGCGTGGTGCATGTGGCGCAAGACCCCGCAAGCCTTGCCCGGCTGTCGGCCCGCGTTCACGCCTTCACCCCGTTTCAGCTTGCCGCTGTCCACGATCTGATC
Source organism: Paracoccaceae bacterium (assembly GCA_049696055.1). GTDB lineage: Bacteria > Pseudomonadota > Alphaproteobacteria > Rhodobacterales > Rhodobacteraceae > JBAVTI01. The sequence continues at coordinate 10,747 of JBAVTI010000094.1, forward strand.
GCGATTTCCGGCTCGCTGATCCTCGCCCTTGCCGTCACCGATGGTTTCAAAGACGCACAAACCGCCTGGGATCTGTCGCGTATCGACGAAGTTTGGCAGGCAGAACACTGGGGCACCGACGAAGAAGCCAGCGAATCTGAGTCGGTGCGCCACGCCGGGTTGATCGCCGCCGGGCGATTCTTTGGATTGTGTGGGTAACAATTGGTATCTTGCGCCCCATTGCAGGAATTTTTGTTTCGGAAAGGGGTGGATAACCTGATTGATTTGTTGGTTTTTCATATAGCGACATCGTTTCGCTTGACCTTACAAACCGCTTTGGCCGAAACTGCCCGACACTGAGAGGGCAAGCCCCTCCATCAGTTTTCGCCCCAGCAAAGGGGCAACAACAAAAAGCCGCCTGAAATCGGGCGGACACTCAGGAAGAGGTACGCATGAAAAAATCCGTTTTCCTTGCCACGCTGACTGCAACCGGCTTTGTCGCCGGCATGGCAGCGGCAGGCACGCTTGAAGATATCAAAGCGCGCGGCGAGCTGATCTGTGGTTCGAACGCTGGTCTGACCGGTTTCGCGGCTCCGGACGCCAATGGCAACTATCAGGGCTTTGACGTTGCCGTATGCAAGGCCATTGCTGCCGCCGTTCTGGGCGACGCTGCAAAGGTAAAGTATGTGCCGACGACGGGCGAAACCCGTTTCACCGTGCTGGCTTCGGGCGAAGTTGACGTTCTGGTTCGGAACTCGACCTGGACCTATTCGCGCGACACCGACCTCAAGTTCGATTTCGTCGCCGTAAACTACTACGACGGTCAGGGCTTCATGGTTAAAAAGGAACTTGGCGTTTCTTCGGCCAAGGAACTTGATGGCGCGACGATCTGCATTCAGACCGGTACCACGACCGAACTGAACCTGGCCGACTTCTTCAAGTCCAACAACATGACCTACACGCCGGTCACCATCGCTGACGACAGCGAAGGCCAGCGTCAGTATGTTGCTGGTGCTTGTGATGCCTATACCACCGACGCCTCGGGCCTTGCCGCTGTGCGCGCAACGCTTGCGGATGCCGAAAACCACATCATCCTGCCAGAAATCATCTCGAAAGAGCCGCTGGGGCCGGTTGTGCGCCATGGCGACAACGCTTGGGGTGACGTCGTGCGCTGGACGTTCTATGCATTGGTCGCTGCCGAAGAAATGGGCATTACCGCTGCAAACGTCGAAGAAATGGCAACCACCTCGACCAACCCGGAAATCAAGCGTTTGCTTGGCACCGAGGGCGAAATGGGCGCTATGATGGGTCTGGACAAAGACTGGGCGAAACGCGCAATCGCCGCTTCGGGCAACTATGGCGAGATTTTTGCCGCCAACATCGGCGAGTCCACTTCGATCGGTCTGGCCCGTGGCCTGAACGCATTGTGGACCCAAGGTGGTCTGCAATACGCTCCGCCGTTCCGGTAAGCTGATCTGAAGCACGGGCGCATCCCTTGGGGTGCGCCCGTTTTCCAACCAGAAAAAGACGACCTGTCACGCAAGGGGAACGCATGTTCCCGATGACACGGCATAAGCCGGCGGCGTGCAGGAACAGGGGGTATATCTATGGCGCTCGTTTCGGACGCTCCGAAAGAATCCTTTCGGCTTGGCATGCTTATTTACGACACACGGTATCGCGCCATTACCATTCAGGTAATCGTGCTGATCCTGGTGTTGATGGGGGCCAGTTGGCTGGTCAACAACACCATCGAAAACCTTGCCGCCAAGGACAAGGACATCAGTTTCAACTTCCTTTGGAACCGTGCAGGCTATGATATTGGCCAGCATCTGATCCCCTATTCCAATGACAGCAGCCATTTCATGGCGGCGGTGGTTGGCATCGTGAATACTCTGGTCGTGGCCGCCCTCGCGTGCCTGTTTGCCACTATCCTTGGGGTGTTTGTGGGCATTTTGCGGCTTTCTCACAACTGGCTCGTTGGCCGCCTGATGACGGTCTACGTCGAGGTTTTCCGCAACGTTCCGCTTTTGCTGTGGATCATCCTGTCCGCCACCATCTTGTCGGAAACCCAGCCCTCGACCCAGGATTTCAAGAACAGCTTAGCGCTTGTAGCCGAAGGCAAGCCGCCCTTGGCGACGATGATGTTCAATGACACGGTGGCGATCACCAATCAGGCGATCAACATGCCGCAACCCCTGCTGGAACGTGGCTTGGGCGGCGTAAACATCGGTGGTCTTCCGATCAACTTCACCTTTCTGGCCATCCTTGCGGTCATCTCGGGCAGCATTATCGCCAGCCGTATGTTGGCGCAAAACGCGCGTATCGTGCAGGAAGCAACCGGCGTGCGCCCTGTCACATGGTGGAAGCGCCTTTTGGTGCTGTTCGTGCCGATCATGGCGTTGCTCTGGGCGCTTGGCTTTAGCCTCAGCTACCCCGAATTCGCCAAATTCAACTTCAAGGGCGGCATCCAGATCCCGCACGCTTTCACGGCGCTATTGGTAGCCCTCACCTTGTATTCCGCCAGCTATATCGCGGAAATTGTGCGTTCTGGCATCCTTGCCATTTCGCACGGCCAATCCGAGGCGGCCTATGCCTTGGGCCTGCGGCCGGGGCGCACGATGAACCTGATCATCCTGCCGCAAGCCTTGCGGGTCATCATCCCGCCGCTGATTTCACAATACCTGAACATCACCAAGAATACCTCGCTTGGTATCGCCGTCAGTTACCTTGATCTGCGGGGCACGCTGGGCGGTATCACCATGAACCAAACCGGGCGCGAACTGGAATGTATGCTGTTGATGATGCTGATTTATCTGATCATCAGCCTGCTGATTTCTTCGGTGATGAACGTCTTTAACAATTCCGTCAAACTGAAGGAGCGTTGAGATGACCCAACCTGCCGTCTCCTTCATCCGCGGCACCATGCTGGAACAGCAAGTCCCGCCACTGACTGAACGTGGCGTGGTGAAATGGCTGCGCGAGAACCTGTTTTCCGGCCCGATCAACAGCTTTCTGACTGTGGTGGGCCTGATTTCCGTGTATTTTCTGATCAAAGCCGCGCTGCCGTGGTTATTGCATGGCGTGTGGACGGCGACCTCGCTGGCCGACTGTCGGGCCATAATCCTTGCCAACTATGGCGAGGGCCAGATCGGGGCCTGCTGGGCGATGATCAATGCGCGCTGGCACCAATTCATCTTCGGCTTCTACCCGCCCGAGCTTTATTGGCGCCCGATCCTGACCTTTGGGCTATTGTTCTTTGCGCTGGCACCGGTGCTGTTTTCCGAAAGCAAGTTTGGCCGTGTGGTGATGATCGGCACCGTCTCTGTGCTGACGATCCTGTCGCTTGGTGCCGTCAACATGAGCGGCGGCTTGTTTGCAGTGCTTGCGCTTTTGGTGGTGCTTTTGGCGGCAGTCGCATGGTTCGCCCCGGCACGGCTGTTGATCCTGACGGCGCTTTACCCCGCACTTGCCTTTTGGCTGTTGTGGGGCGGCTCGGTCTGGGGGCCGGTTGTGGCCTTGCTGGGCTTTGGTGTTCTGGCCATCACCTATCGCTTGCTGGTGTCTGCGATGGGCGTGGTCATGGCGACGGCAATCGGGTTTCTGGTGGCCTGCCTGTGGTGGCTTTTTGCGCAAACTGCGGTCTCGACTCAACTCGAATCGCTTTTGCCTTTCGCGCTGGAATACGTCGACAGCGACCGTTTCGGCGGCTTCCTTTTGGCGCTGACCATCGGCGTTACCGCCATTGCGGCGTCCTTGCCACTGGGCATCCTGTTGGCCCTGGGCCGCCGTTCGGACATGTTCCTGATCAAAACCCTCTCGGTAGGATTTATCGAATTCATCCGCGGCGTGCCGCTGATCACCATGCTGTTCACGGCGTCCTTGCTGCTTCAGTATTTCCTGCCGCCCAACACCAACTTCGATCTGATCTTGCGGGTTGATATTCTCGTTACGCTGTTTGCCTCGGCCTATATCGCCGAGGTGGTGCGCGGCGGCCTTGCTGCCTTGCCACGCGGGCAATACGAGGCGGCAGATGCGCTGGGTCTGGATTACTGGAAATCGCAGCGGTTGATCATCATGCCGCAGGCATTGAAAATCTCGATCCCCGGCATCGTCTCCAGCTTCATCGGCCTGTTCAAGGACACCACGCTGGTGGCCTTTGTCGGCCTGCTGGATCCATTGTCGGGCATCACCAAGGTCGTGCGCGCCGACATCAACTGGAAGGGCATCTACTGGGAGCCCTATATCTTTGTCGGCGCCATATTTTTCGTCATCTGCTTCAGCATGTCTCGGTACTCGATGTATCTGGAACACAAGCTGAAAACCGATCATCGCTGAGGAGCATTCACATGGCACAACAGGCAATTGACCAAGGCAAGATGCAGGTCAGCGACGAGGTGGCGATCCAGATCACCGCAATGAATAAATGGTACGGCACGTTCCATGTGCTGCGTGACATCAACATGACAGTGCAACGTGGCGAGCGGATCGTGATTTGCGGGCCGTCCGGGTCAGGGAAATCGACCCTGATCCGCTGCATAAACCGGCTGGAAGAACATCAGCAGGGTCAAATTGTCGTCGATGGCACCGAATTGACTTCGGACCTGAAGAACATCGACAAGGTGCGCTCTGAGGTGGGCATGGTGTTTCAACACTTTAACCTGTTCCCACATCTGACAATTCTGGAAAACCTGACCCTTGCGCCAATCTGGGTGCGCAAGACCCCCAAGCGCGAAGCGGAAGAGGTGGCGATGCACTACCTGCGCAAGGTGAAAATTCCCGAGCAGGCGCATAAATACCCCGGTCAACTTTCAGGCGGTCAGCAACAACGCGTCGCCATCGCCCGCAGCCTGTGCATGAAGCCGCGCATCATGCTGTTCGACGAACCAACCTCGGCCCTTGACCCTGAAATGATCAAGGAGGTGCTGGATACGATGATCGAGCTGGCACAGGAAGGCATGACCATGATCTGCGTCACCCATGAGATGGGCTTTGCTCAGGCCGTGGCCAACCGGGTGATTTTCATGGATCAAGGCCAAATCGTTGAACAGAATGAACCGAAAGAGTTCTTCAACAACCCAAAATCAGAACGCACCAAGCTGTTCCTGAGCCAGATCCTGGGGCACTAAGCCAAAAGCAAGCAGGGGGGCTGTCTGCCCCCCAAACGTCATTGCAGGCAATGACGCCCCCCCGAGAGTATTTGAACAAGAAAAAGCCGGTAGATCAGGCTTCGAGTTCGCGAGGCACGATGAAATCGAGTGTCACGCCTTGGCCATAGGCCGCGTCTTCCCAGCTTTCGATTGCAAAATCCAAAACCAGCGTTGCTCCTGTCGGGTAGCGTTGGAATTCGGGGTTGGTCGGGGCATGCGCGACAAGGCGGTGCGCAAATTCTGCGATGCCCGGATTGTGGCCGATCATCATTACCGTATCCACAGTTGCATGGCGCAGGACTGCCAGCATCACATCCGGCCCGGCATTATAGAGCGCTGGTTTCAACTGCAAGACCGGCGTCGCGGGCAGGGCAGGAGCGATGCCTTCCCACGTCTCGCGGGTGCGCAGGGCGTCGGAACATAGCACCTTTTCAGGGACATAGCCGCGCGAAGCCAACCACGCCCCCAGATCTGCTGCTGCTGAATTGCCGCGATCATTCAGCGGGCGGTCGTGGTCGGGCGTCAGCGGGTCATCCCAGCTGGATTTCGCGTGCCGCGTCAGGATCAGGCGCTTGGTCATTTGTGAAATTGCCCCATGTGATATGCCGATTGTTCAGGCATCCTTGCATAAGAAACCGACAGCGGGCAAGCGCGCCTGACGCCGCATCCCGTTGTGAGGCAATCTTTTCCCGCTTCGGTTGCCAGATAGGTGTGACAGCCGGGTACATCATAGCCCGCTTCGGTTAAGGCGCGTGGCGGGCAGGCCGACAGGCAGGGTTTCCCGTCGCAAGTGTCGCAGGGCTTTGGGCCCGGGGGGGGCAAGATCAGCCGCTCTTTCAACGCCAACGCCCCGCGATACGATGCAAACAGCCCCATTTCATCATGCACCAGCAGCCGCACCGGGCTTTCCCATGCCCGCCCCGACCGCAAGGCCCACTGGTAAAACGGATGCCACGGCGGCCCGCCAAACGGAAACAGCGCTTTGGCGCCCAGATCGCAAGCAATCTGTCCAATCACCCGGCGCGACCAGCGGTCAATCGGATCTGGCCGCCCGTCCCATTCCGGTTGCGCCGTTACATGCGGCCAAAATCCAGGCTCTTTAGGCCCCAACAGCACAAGGGTCCGGGTGCCCTTTGGCAGGCCCGCTTCATCTTCGGTCTGAAAACCACCAAAAACCGCAAGGCTGTGTGCCGACGCAATCGCCTGAAGCCGCGCCAGCATCAGCGCCGCCGAAACGGCAGGGCGAGGCTCCATCCCAGCCGGGAAGGGGCATCGTCTTGCCATTCCAATCCCACGGTCATCGCGTCATGCCCCGCCTGCGGTTGCGGCACATAGGTGCCAAACAGCCGATCCCATATTGATAACGCAAAACCGTAATTGCTGTCGTGTTCGTGGCGATGCACCGAATGATGCACCCGGTGCATATCTGGCGTCACCAAAACCAGACGCACCGTCCGATCAAGCCACAATGGCAACCGGATATTGGCATGGTTGAACATCGCCGTGCCGTTCAACAGCACTTCGAACACCAAAATCGCCCAGGCCGTTGGCCCGATCAGATACACCAACCCGATTTTCAGCACCATCGAGGCCGCAATCTCCACCGGGTGAAACCGGATCGCCGTGGTCACATCCATATCGCGATCAGCATGGTGCATCCGGTGAAACCGCCAGAAAGCCGGCACCTTATGCGTGATCAGATGTTGTGCCCAAATGGCAAAATCAAAGATCAGTATGGCGGCAGCAAATTCAATCCAACCTGGCAAGTCCAGCAGATTGAGCAGCCCCCACCCCATGCGCCCGGCATCCAGCGCCGCCCCCACAGCCAGCAGCGGCAACGCCAAGGCCAAGACCCGCAACGCCACGCTGTCCAATAGTACGATTGCCCAATTGGTGATCCATCGACCTAGCCTTGGCTGCACCCGTGCACGACGCGGGGCCAGCGCCTCTATCACCGCAAACAAGACGAAAAGCCCGCCAAAGACGCCCAGCCGGATTAAGGTTTCGTGTTCCATCAGGCACCCTCATATTCGATTTATCGAATGTAGCGGCCGCCAAGCACAATGCAAGTCAGACGTCAGTGCGTGGTTTCACCCGCGGTTCTGTTGATCGGATCAAAGACCCCGCACCATGATCGGTAAACAACTCCAACAAACAGGCATTGGCGATGCGGCCGTCCAGAATGACCACCGCCCGCACCCCGTTTTCCAATGCCATCAACGCGGTTTCGGTTTTGGGAATCATGCCGCCCGCGATCACACCGCTTGCCGTCAACGCGCGCACTTCCTCGGGGGTCAATTGGGTCATCACCTCGCCCGCCGCATTCTTAACGCCCGAAACATCGGTCAACAGCAGCAACCTGTCCGCCTTCAACGCGCCCGCAATCGCCCCTGCCGCCGTATCGCCATTCACATTGAAGGTCTCATTCGGCCCCATACCCGTCGCCACTGGCGCCACAACCGGAATAATCCCCGCCGAGAACAAATCGCGCAAAACCTGCACATTCATCTCTACCGGCTTGCCCACAAACCCCAATTCCGGGTCGTCCGCCACGCAAACCATCATGTCGTCGTCTTTGCCTGAAAGACCCACGGCGCGACCGCCTTCATCCATGATCGCCTGCACGATGCGCTTGTTCACAAGCCCCGTCAGCACCATCTCAACCACTTCTACCGTGGCTTTGTCGGTCACCCGTTTGCCGCGCACGAACCGCGACTCAATGCCCAAACGCCCCAACAGATCGTTGATCATTGGCCCGCCGCCATGCACCACGACCGGGTTCACCCCGACTTGGCGCATCAATACGATATCGCGGGCGAATTCCGCCATCGCCGCTTCGTCTCCCATGGCGTTGCCACCGAATTTAACCACCACAACGGCTCCGGCATAGCGTTGCAGATAGGGCAGGGCTTCCGACAATGTCCGGGCGGTGGCAATGGAATCACGCATATTGGCAAGCTGCTTTTTCATGGGGAACCTCTTGGGCGATGCGCATTTCGTAACGGCTTTGCGCCCCCCTGCCAAGCCGCTTGCCTTGTAATTCCCGCACGGGGGGCTAGGGTCCGCCCAAGACATAAAGGGGTTGCCATGACTGAACAGAAAACACTGGTGTTGACAGGGGCAAGCCGGGGCATTGGCCACGCCACCGTGAAACGCTTTGAACGCGAAGGTTGGCGCGTGCTGACCTGTTCGCGTCAGCCCTTCGATCCGCGTTGTCCCTGGCCAAATGGCGAGGAAAGTCATATCCAGATTGACCTTGCCGATCCCAAAAAGACCATCGAAGCCATCGAGACCATCAAATCCAAAATCAATGGCAAGCTCCACGCCTTGGTGAATAATGCAGGCATCAGCCCAAAGGGCGAGGGCGGCAAACGTCTGAACACGCTGGAAACCGATCTGCGCACCTGGGGGCAGGTGTTCCACGTTAACTTCTTTTCGTCCGTGATCCTTGCGCGTGGTCTGCAAGAGGAACTGACGGCCGCCAAAGGCGCCATCGTCAATGTCACGTCGATTGCGGGCGTCCGTGTCCACCCTTTTGCCGGGGCCGCCTATGCCACATCCAAGGCCGCACTTGCGGCGCTGACCCGAGAAATGGCACATGATTTCGGGCCGTTAGGGGTGCGCGTCAACGCAATCGCACCCGGCGAGGTGGAAACCGCCATCCTTTCCCCCGGCACCGATAAAATCGTGGAAAAGTTGCCGATGCAGCGCCTTGGGCAACCGCACGAGATTGCCGACGTGATCTGGTTTCTGTGTTCAGATCAGTCCAGTTACATTTCCGGTGCCGAGATCGAGGTTAACGGCGCGCAGCACGTCTGACACGAGCACAAATCCTTTGAAGGATTTTAAGATTACTCCAACGTCGCGATAATCGCCCGCAACGTCTCGATCCCGTCACCCTTTTCAGAACTGGTCACCACCAATTCAGGGTAGGCTGCGGGGTGCTTGGTCAACGCCTGGCGCACCTGTTCGATGGTCGCATCACGTTCCAGTTTGCTGACTTTGTCGGCCTTGGTAAGCACTGCCTGAAACGTCACGGCAGACCGATCCAGCATGGTCAGAATCTCTTCATCCACCGCTTTTACCCCGTGCCGGGTATCAATCAACACAAAGGCCCGGCGCAGAGTTTGGCGCCCCTGCAGATAATTCTTCAGCAATCGCTGCCATTTTTGCACCACTGCCAGCGGGGCCTCAGCATAGCCGTAGCCCGGAAGGTCAACCATATAGCGTTCGGCCCCCAGCGCGAAATAGTTGATCTCTTGTGTACGCCCCGGTGTATTCGAGGCCCGCGCCAGTGATTTTCGGCCGGTCAAGGCATTGATCAAGCTGGATTTTCCGACATTCGATCGGCCTGCAAAGCAAATCTCAAGCCGATCCGCCGGCGGCAGGCCGGGCATCGCCACCACACCTTTGATGAAATCGACCGGGCCGGCAAACAGCAGACGCCCCGCTTCGCGTGCGGCAAATTCGGGCTCTTCGGCCAGCGGGAAAGGTAGGGTAGTCATAGAACCTCCACCGGATTTTTCAGGGCAATCGTACCACCCTTGATCACGCGGGCGTAAATTCCGAAATCCTGATGCCCATAAGTGGCGTTCAGTGCCGCCAATGTATCCGCATCAATCAGCCCGGTTGCCGGGTTTGCCGTTGTCGCACGACAGCGCACGATGCGTTCTTCCACCTGCAGTACCACGGTACCAATGCGGATTGTCTTGCCAATCCAACCAAATTCGGCCCAAGGCTCGGTGCCTTCAATCCACAGATTTCCGCGCCAGCGATAGGGCGAAAGTGCGACCCCCATCACTTCTGAAAGTGCACGGTTTGATGCTAGGCCAAAGATTGAAACCGACGGGTAATCGGTATCCGTCATCCCCCGATCGGCTTTGACAATTTGTACCGGTTGCGCGCGCCCTTGGGGGTTCAGCGGGCGCACCCAGTCGAGAAACGCCGCCAGATCGCCTGTATCATCGGGGCAAAAGCTGAAATCCGGCTTTTCCGGGTGGTTGAGCGTCACCCGTACATCCGCCTCGTTTAACGCCGCACCAATCGCCATCAGCCCCGGCGCTTTCGACCCGCGCGCAAAATTCACACATTCATTCCAGCCCGGAACCAGCTTTGCCGCATCATGCGCCACGGCCCAGTGCCGGTCCCACGGCAGGCTTTGCCCCTCCGAAAGCAACACGGACGCAAGATCCTCGCGTCCGTGTGACTTGATTGGGTGTCGGCAGATATTGGCCAGTTCGCCGATCATTTCTTGGTCGCACCCTTTTTCGTTGGTGCCTTTGTGTCGTTTGCCGCCACCACTTCGGGTTTTTTCTTAAAGCCCGATCTGATGTTGCCGAAGATATCGGGTTTGTGGCCGTGACTGCGCATGATCAGATATTGCTGGGTGAAAGTGATGATGTTGTTGGTGATCCAGTACACCACCAGACCGCTTGCAAAGTTGCCCAGCATGAACATGAAAACCCAAGGCATCCAGGCGAAAATCATCTGTTGCGTTGCGTCGGCGGGTGCCGGGTTAAGCTTTTGTTGCAGCCACATCGAAATGCCCAACAGGATGGGCAAGACGCCGATGAAAACGGTAGCCAACATCGTGTTCGGCAGTGGTGCGTCCCATGGGAACAGGCCGAAAAAGTTGTAGATTGACGAGGTATCGCGTGCCGAAAGGTCGGTTAGCCAGCCAAAGAACGGCGCGTGGCGCAGTTCCAGGGTGACGAAAATCACCTTGTACAGCGAAAAGAAAATCGGAATCTGGATCAGGATTGGCAGGCAACCCGCCGCCGGATTCACCTTCTTTTCCTTATACAGCTGCATCATTTCCTTTTGCATCAATTGCTTGTCTTCGCCTGCCCGCTCTTTCAGCTTTTCGATCTCGGGCTGAAGCTCCTTCATTCGCGCCATCGAGACGTAAGACTTATACGCCAGCGGGAAAACGATTGCCTTCAACACCAGCGTCAGCGCGATGATGGCCAGACCCATATTGCCGATCAGTGCGTGCAAATGGTGCAGCACCCAGAAAATCGGCTTGGTCAAAAAGAAGAACCAACCCCAGTCGATGCTGTCGATAAAGCCGCCAATGCCGCCTTCGTTCTGGTAGGCACGGATGGTTTCCCATTCTTTGGCGCCCGCAAACAATTGCGACGTGCTGGTACCTTTTCCTCCCGGTGCGACCGTGATCACAGGTTGGCGGGTTTCGGTCTGATAGATGTCAGCCGAGGCTACATATTTGACCACGCTGGTAAACGGCTTGCCCTGTTCAGGGATCAGCGTCGTCATCCAATATTTGTCGGTAAACCCGATCCAGCCATCCGTTGTGGCTTCCACCACTTCGGCCTGCGCGCCTTCTCGTTCCACCACCGGCAGATCGATCAGCGCTTTGTATTTGGTTTCCTCCAGCGCACCGTCGGTTCGCCCGACGACGCCTTCGTGCAGCACATAGAATCCCTGCAATCCTTCCGGCTGACCGTGCCGTGCCACCATCCCGTAGGGGGCCAGCTTCACGTCGGCGCCGGTGGTATTTTCCACTTCTTGCGTCACCGTAAACATAAAGTTTTCGTCAACCGACATCGTGCGCGTGAAGATCAGACCTTTGCCATTGTCCCAGCGCAGCGTCACAGGTTTGTCCACCGACAGCGTCGCCCCAGAGGCAAGCGTCCATTCGGTATTGGCACCAGGCACATCTTCGAACGCCAGATTTCCGGCAGGGGCCCAGCCGTAAAGCGCATAGTAGGCGTTGGGTTTGCCGACCGGCGACAGCAGCCGAACCATGGGCGATGTCGGGTCCAGCGTCTCATGGTAGGTTTTCAGGGAAAGATCGTCGATCCGGCCACCCAGCATCGAAATGGTGCCGCTCAGTTTCGGCGTATCAACGGTCAAACGTGGCGCTTCGGGCTTTGCCTCAACCACTTCCGTCGACGTCGCCGCCGCATCGCTGGCGGCTGGCGGGGTGACGGCCTCCGTCGAGACGATGGCCGCCGGAGCATTGGGATCCACCACCGGCTCAGGCGGCGGGAAAAGCACAAACCACACCAGAATCACCAGGAAGCTGAGTGCCGTTGCAAGGATAAGGTTCTTGTTCTGATCGTCCATAGGGACCACGCCGTTCCTGTTCAGGGTTTGGGCTGGTTCAACGATAGGGGGGCGCAAAGGTCAAGCGGTTTTCCCGATTAGCAATGCATCGCGGGGTGGTTTGCTGGGTTTGCCCCTTGTTTGTCTGGTTCAGCGCTGGTTTGTGGTGGGCATCCCAGCGCCAATAGTCCTGCTTTCGAAACAGGCGTCGCGTCAATGCGAAATCTGGCAAAGCGAGCGACAGCTCACCGCCTGTCGATCACCTCGCCGATTCTGCCTATCTTGCGCGATGGCCAATGCGCGGCGTGCTGGCAAGTTTTGTGCTGTGCTGGTTGATCCAATCCGAAGTCGCCTCAAACGGCATCGGCCGGGCAATCCCAAAGCCCTGCACATGGCCGCAGCCCAATTGTGCCAGCATCGCGTGCTCGCCCGGGGTTTCCACCCCTTCGGCCAATGTCTCGAGGCCAAGCCGTTCTGCCAGTGAAAGTACTGCCGACACCATCTTTTGTTGCTCGCGGTCTTCATCGACCTTGGTCACAAAACTGCGGTCGATTTTGATGCGACGCACGGCAAAGCGCCTGATATTGGTGATTGAGGCATGGCCAGTACCGAAGTCATCCAGATCAATACCGCACCCCAGCTGCGCCAAAGCCGCAATATTGTGCACGATCACGTCATTATCGGTAACCGCGACAACGGTTTCCAAAATCTCGACTGACAAACGGTCTGGCGTCAGGTCAAACCGGTCCAACTCCCATTTAAGCTTCTCCACAAGCCGCGGGTTGCGCAATTCCGCTGCCGAGAAGTTCACGCCGACGGTCGGAACTCGCAATCCGGCCTTGTCCCACCGCACCAGTGCCGCCAGCGCGTTGTAAAGCATCACCTCGCCCAGACGTTCAGAAAGCCCGGCTTCTTCGATTCCCGGCAGAAATTCGGCGGGCGAGATCACGCCACGTTCCGGGTGATGCCAACGGGCCAAAGCCTCGAATCCGGAAATTTCCCCGGTGTCAGTCGATACCTGCGGTTGGAAATAGGGCCTGATCTGCCCCTCATCCAGTGCCGCTTCCAGTATGTGGCGAAAGGCGTCGCGGTCGGCGCGATGGCGTGCCATGTCGGGCGAAAACACCCGAATGGCACCGGGGCCGTTGCGCAATGCGTCATCGGCGGCCACTTGTGCGGCATCCAACAAAGCACGACCCGTCGGTTCTGGCACCCTTGCACCCAAACAAAATCCCACCGAACAGGTCACATAGAAACGAATGGCATCAACGCTGATCGGAGGCGAAATTGCCGCTTGCAGACGCGCCGCCAGTTGAACCAGCGTTTCAAGGTCGATCCGCCGTTGCGGTGCCAGCGCCACTGCAAAACCGCCGCCCTCCAGTCGCGCTACGGTATCGCCGTCACGCAGGGCCGAACAAATCCGCTCGGCGCTGCGGGCCAAAACCTCGGTCTGTGCTGCCCGGCCATGCCGATCCAGCAGAATGTCGGCATCATCGAACTGCACCACAAGGCATGCAGTGGTTTTGCCTGTGATGGGGCTGTCGCGCATGATCGCATCAAGCGCCGATACGATTTGCGGGCGCAATGCCAGCCCGCTCAACCCATCCGGCAACGGGCCCGGTGCGCTGTCGTGGAACCGAAACGCCCCTGCCATCGCAAAAATCAATGGCAGGCCAAGCGCTGCAAGGATCAACGCTTGTTCGCCGCCCATCCAAAAGGTGGCCAAGGTCACTGCGGGCAAGAACACCATCAATTCCGGCCGTCGCAACAGGGCGCTCAGCCGGATCAGCCTGTCTGAAACGCTTGCTGAAATCCGTTCTTGCATGGTGTTGACCCTCGTACTGGCAAGGGGCACAGATACCCCTACGCAAGCCAACATAAGAGACTCAGGTTGATAGCTTCGTTAATTTTCTCGGCCAAGTTGCAGCGGATTTTCTACAATTGTTCTCATTTCCGCAAGCCGCCGGTAACCTGTTGGCAGCCTGTCAAATCCAATGATTCCGCCTCCGCCAGGGCCGCTTAGGGCAATACCCTGCCGACCAGACCCGGCCTGAAATGCAAAGGCTTTGGCCATGCTGCCGCCCCATGCTACGCTTTTTTCAGCGCGACTCGCCTTAGGGGAGAATTCATTTTGGACTACATATTTTGTGCAAGAAACATCCGAAATGCTGTCTTTGGCACCGATCCCGGTCCGACGCGGTTTCTCGAGGTACCCAATGCCGCCGCTACCCTGCATCCATCGCACGCCATCCCGCGCCGTGCGTGGTTTGACAAAGTCGTGGCCGAAGCCGAAGTGACCAAAAACCCCCACACGGGCCGGGCGATTGGCGACATTTTGATCTATGTGCATGGCTTCAACAATTCTCAGGCCACCATGCTTGAACGCCATCGCCGCATCCGCAAGGGCCTCGAGGCCCTGGGCTACAAGGGCATCGTCGTCAGTTTTGATTGGCCCTGCGCCGAATCAGCGCTGAATTATCTGGAAGACCGCACCGATGCCAAGCTGACGGCGATCCGTCTTGTCGATGATGGCATCGCGCCGTTTTCGCACTTCATCGACCAGGGCTGCGAAATTTCCGTGCATATTCTGGCACATTCGATGGGGGCCTATGTCCTGCGCGAGGCGTTTGATGATGCCGATGACCGCCCCGCCGTTGCCGCCACGAGTTGGTCGGTCAGTCAGGTAATGCTTGCTGCGGGCGACGTTTCCGCAGATTCGATGGGCATCAGCCCGAAAAGCTCGTCACTTTATCGCCACTGCGTGCGGCTGACCAACTATGCCAATCCCTATGACGCAGTTCTGTCGATTTCCAACGTCAAGCGGGTCGGGGTTTCGCCGCGCGTTGGCCGGATCGGCCTTCCAGCGGTGGTGCCACCCAAGGCGGTGAACGTCGATGTCGGGATCTACTATGATGACCACCGCGAAGATTTTGCGGGCATCCCGAATGCCGACCATTCGTGGTATTTCTACGATCCGAATTTCCTGAAGGACGTCTACTTTACCATGCAGGGCGTGATCGACCGCGAGTCCATTCCCACCCGGTTTCTCGCAGACGGTAAACTTTACTTGCGGCCCTGATCTTTGGGGTCGGTCCCGGGCACCGGGTCATAGCCATGGCCGCCCCACGGGTGGCAGCGGCAGATCCGGTGTGCCGCCAGATAGCCGCCCTTCAGGGCCCCATGCCGCTCCAGTGCCTCAAGCGCATAGACCGAGCAGGTTGGCTGAAACCGGCAACCATTGCCCAACCATGGGCTTAGAACCAAGCGATACGCCCGCACCGGCAGCGCCAGAACATGCGCCAGCGGCGTCATTTGCGCGCCGCCTTTTCTGTGTGAATTTGCGCCAAAGCCGTGGCCAAATCGCCCAGCAATGCTTTGAATTCCCGCTCGATCGTGGCGCCTGGGCGTCCGACCAGCACATAATCCCAACCCGGTTTTGCCATCCCCGGCAACACTGCCCGCGCCACTTCGCGCAACCGCCGCTTGGCCCGGTTGCGCTTGACCGCATTGCCGATTTTCTTGGAACAGGTGAAGCCTACGCGCACCGCGGCACTGTCATCGCCCCGCATCCTTGCTTGTAGCAAAAATCCCGGCGTGCTTTGCCGTCGGGCACTTGCGGCCCGCAGAAAATCCGCGCGCACCAAAAGCCCGGTCACCACAAGCGGCAGACAAACGGAAACCGCCGGGGGCGTTTCGGGCACTCCGGCATTACTGCCTGCTCCCTCTGCCTCCGGCGGTGTCATGTCCGTTTCCCCTGTGAAGGGAAGGCTGTCTTAAGCCGAAAGTTTCTTGCGGCCCTTGGCGCGACGTGCTGCCAGAACCAGACGGCCACCTTTGGTAGCCATACGTGCGCGGAACCCATGGCGACGCGCGCGGACCAGGTTCGACGGTTGAAAAGTGCGCTTCATCGCGGATCTCCATCAGTTGGTGGCCCCAATCCCTGCGGATTCGGACAACCTTGCTATTCGAAGCCCGTCCTTTACGGGCGGATCACGGCCAAGTCAATTCGCCAAGCGCCGATTTCCTGCAACATTTCACCCATTACCATCCGCCCTTGCAACATGCCCACGCTGAATTGTTTCAGACCGGCGGTTTTTCGACCCATTTTCCCGCGTTCGCTTCACCGCAGATCAAGGCCGCGTGATAGGCCTATCGCTGTCAGGGTGTTTTCGCCCATCTTGGGGTCAAGACATTGCAGGAGAGCATGGTGACATCAATGACAGACGCCCCCAACGCGGGCCTGATCCGCAAACTGCCGTTTGTTGCGATGCTCATCGCGGCGGTCGTTGGTGCCTTTACCCTGCGCGATCACCTCAGCTTTGCCGCGTTGGCGGACAACCGCGAGGCACTGCTGGCTTTTCGCGATTCCCATTACCTGCTGGCAGTGCTTGGCTTTATCGCCGCCTATGCCGCCATTGTCAGCCTCAGCCTGCCGGGGGCAACGGTTGCCACCTTGGCCGGGGGGTTCTTGTTTGGCACCTTTCCCGGCGTGGCCTTCAACGTCATCGCCGCCACGCTTGGGGCCGTCGGCATCTTTCTTGCCGCCAAATCCGGCTTTGGGGCGCGATTCTCGGCAATGATGGACGCGCGCGGTGGGGCCGTGGCCCGGCTTCAGGCGGGATTGCGCGAAAACGAATGGTCGGTGCTGCTGATGATGCGGCTGGTACCTGCGGTGCCGTTCTTTCTGGCCAACCTGATCCCGGCCTTCATGGGGGTAAAGCTGCACCGCTTTGCGCTGACCACGTTTCTGGGTATCATCCCCGGCGGTCTGGTGTTTACCTCGATCGGGGCGGGGCTTGGCACCGTGTTTGCCCGTGGTGAAACCCCAGACCTTGGCATAATCTTTGCGCCGCATATCCTTTTGCCGCTGCTTGGCCTTGCCGCCCTTTCCGCGCTGCCAATTGCCCTCAAATCCCTGCGCAAAAAGGACATCTGACATGGCCCGCATCACGACAGATATCTGCGTCATCGGCGCAGGTTCGGGGGGCTTGTCGGTGGCGGCGGGGGCGGCGCAAATGGGTGCCCGTGTCGTGCTGGTCGAGGGGGGCGAAATGGGCGGCGATTGCCTGAATGCAGGCTGCGTGCCTTCAAAGGCGCTACTTGCCGCCGCCAAACACGCCCATGCGATGACCACCGGTGCCCCTTTCGGCATAACGCCCGTGGTGCCCCAAGTCGATTACGCCGCCGTCAAAGATCACGTTGACCGCGTCATTGCCGCCATTGCCCCGATGGACAGTCAGGAACGGTTCGAAGGCTTTGGCGTTCAGGTAATCCGTGCGTGGGGCCGCTTTATCTCACCCACCGAATTGCAGGCCGGCGATGATACCATCACCGCGCGCCGCTTTGTCATTGCCACCGGCTCGCGCCCGTTGGTGCCGCCGATCCCCGGCGTGGACAGCGTGCCGTATCTGACCAACGAAACCATCTTCGCGTTGCGCGACAAACCGCAACACCTGATCATCATCGGCGGCGGCCCGATTGGCATGGAAATGGCGCAGGCCCATGTCCGCCTTGGCTGCAAGGTCACCGTGATCGAAGGTGCCAAGGCGCTGGGCCGCGACGACCCCGAGATGGCCGCCGTGGTGCTGGATGCCCTGCGCGCCGAAGGCGTCGCCATTTTGCAAGACGCCCCCGTCGTGCGCATTTCCGGCACCCCCGCCGGTATCGAGGTGGTCACGGGGGATGGCCAAACCCTTATTGGCTCGCACCTCTTGATGGCGGTCGGGCGTCAAGTCACGCTGGATCCGCTGAACCTCGACGCCGCCGGGGTGGCATTCACCCGGCGCGGCGTCACCGTGGGGGCCGATCTGCGCTCGACCAACCGCCGCATCTATGCGGTGGGCGATGCGGCCGGTGGCCTGCAATTTACCCATGTCGCAGGCTACCACGCCGGGGTGATTGCCCGATCCATCCTGTTTGGCCTGCCGTCAAAGGCGAAAACCACCCATATCCCTTGGGTCACCTACACCGACCCCGAACTGGCCCAGGTGGGCCTGACCGAGGCCGAGGCCCGCACGGCCCATGCCGATGCCCTGACGATTGTGCGCCACACCTTTGCCCATAACGATCGCGCGCAATCAGGCCTGCAAACCCAAGGCCTGATCAAGGTAATGGTGGTCAAAGGCCGCCCCATCGGCGTCTCAATCGCGGGGCCGCAGGCAGGCGAATTAATCGGACTGTGGGCGCTGGTCTTGGCCAATGGCATGAAGATGGCTGCCGTGGCCAACATGGTGGCCCCCTATCCGACCTTGGGCGAGGTATCCAAACGCGCGGCAGGAGCCTATTTTTCCCCCAAACTCTTTGATAATCCTATGGTCAAGCGGGTGGTGCGTCTGGTGCAGCGCATTGTTCCGTAAGGTTTGTTTTTCTCAAAGGCCGGGGGGCCGTCTGCCCCCCAAGCGTCATTGCTTGCAATGACGCCGCCCCCCGAGGATATTTGTGTAAAGATGAAAGGGGTCAGGGGTTTTGCAGGTTAGCAAGGGGCAGTTCCTCAATACGCTTTCGGGGCGGTTCCTTTTGTTGACCGTGGCCTTTGTCATGTTGGCCGAAGTGTTGATCTTCGTGCCCTCAATCGCGCGGTTCCGCGAAGATTACCTGCTGTTGCGGCTTGAAAAAGCACAGATTGCCTCGCTTGCCCTGCTGGCCACCGACGAGGTGATCATGCCGGAACTGGAGGCCGAGCTTTTGGCCAATGCCGGGGTGTTCAACGTCGTGCTGCGCCGCGACGAGGTGCGCCAGCTGATGCTGTCATCGCCGATCCCCGACCCGATTTATGCCACCTACGATTTGCGCATGTCCGGCCCCTATCAGCTGATCCGTGACGCCGTGGCCTGCCTGTTTGATCCGACCGACCGGGTGGTGCGGGTGATCGGCAATCCGGTCAAGAAGGCTGGGCTGCTGATCGAGATTACCATGGCCTCTCGCCCCTTGCGCCAGGCGATGCTGGACTATGGCCTGCGCATTCTTGCCCTGTCAGCGTTGATTTCGGTGGTCACTGCGGGGATGCTGTTCTTTGCCGTGCGCCGGCTTCTGGTGCTGCCGATCCGCCGCGTGGTGCAGCACATGCAATCTTATGCCGAAGCTCCCGAAGATGGCCGCCGGGTGATCGCCCCGAACGCCCGCGTGGTCGAACTGCGCGCTGCCGAAGATGCGCTGCAATCCATGCAGACCCAGCTGACCAATGCATTGCGCCAAAAGGAACGTCTGGCGCAATTGGGCGGGGCCGTTGCCAAAATCAGCCACGATCTGCGCAATATCCTGACCACAGCACAACTGTTTGCCGACAGGATCGAACATAGCGCCGATCCCGTGGTGGCCCGCGCTGCGCCCAAACTTGTGGGTTCGATCAGTCGCGCCGTCAGCCTGTGCGAATCCACGCTGGCTTTTGGCAAGGCCGAAGAACACCCGCCGCACCTGAGCCGCGTCTCATTGCGTCGGCTTGCCGACGATGTCGCCGAAGGCGAGGCGCTGTCGCCCGTATCCGAACCTGCCTGCTTGATCGACATCCCCGCCAGCCTGATGATCCGCGCCGATGCCGAACAGCTTTACCGCGTGCTTTCCAACCTTGTGCGCAATGCCCGCCAAGCGATCGAGGCTACCGGCCAGCCCGGTACCATCGAAATCGCAGGCGGCGAGGACGAGGCCGATTGGTGGATCCGCGTCGGCGATACCGGCCCCGGCCTGCCGCCCAAAGCCCGCGAGCATCTGTTCACGGCCTTTCAGGGTGGCACCCGCAAAGGGGGCTCTGGCCTTGGCCTTGCAATCTCGGCAGAACTGATCCGCGGCCATGGCGGGCGGCTTGATCTGGAACGCTCGGATGCCGAGGGGACGGAATTCATCATCCGCCTGCCAAAAGGCCAAGGCCTTTCTGGTGAAACCTGACGCACCCAGAATTCGCATCATCCCCGCACTTTTCGCCCTTGCAATACCGCCACGCTGCCGCTACATCCGCCCTCGTTGCACCCGTAGCTCAGCTGGATAGAGCATCAGACTACGAATCTGAGGGCCGGGCGTTCGAATCGCTCCGGGTGCACCATTTTCCCCCTCTTGAAATCACGCTTCCCAGCCAAGGCGTTGCTGCCAGCCAATTCTGGGTTACAGCCGGGTTGAAAATTCTGCTGTCGACGTGTTCACGAAAGCGGTCATCGCTGACCTCAACAAGGCCGGCGTCAAGCTCAGGTGACGTTCAGGGATTGGGGACGTCACCTGCCAAAAGTGGCCTGTTTTCGCGCCTCACTCTTCGCACCGTGATTGGAAAAATCGCGAGGCGCGTGGGCTCAACAGAAACCCAAACCGCTATTGGTGCAATCCGGCCTTTCCTTCCCGCCGCTTTTGCGCTGAAACAGGGCATCCCATCCGCAAGGATCACCATGCCAGACACCCCACCGCCAATCGGCGCGCTGCTGATCTCTGCGCCCCCTGTCCTGACCAATGCCCAGGCGGCAGAACTGGCGCTGGTTCACTTTGGCAAGTCCGGCAGCTTGACGCGCCTGACCTCCGAGCGTGACCTGAACTTTCGCCTGACCGATGCGTTGGGCCGCAGTTTCGTGCTGAAATTGGCCAACCCGGCAGAACCCGCGGCGGTGACCCAATTTCAAACCATGGCTTTGCTGCACCTTGCGGCCACCGCTGCCGATCTGCCGGTGCCGCGCGTGGTGCATACCCTATCAGGGGCCACCGAAGTAGTGCTGCCAAACGGCATCTTGCGGCTGCTTACCTATGTCGAAGGCACCCCTTTGCACAGCGCCCAGCCCACGGCGGCCCAGCGTCGGTCGATGGCCAGAATGGGGGCC
>JBAVTI010000095.1:0-4965 GCA_049696055.1 Paracoccaceae bacterium
CGTGGGCCGGATTGAGGGCTTGGGGGATCTGTCACACGCCAGCCTGACCTATTCCCCGGACGAGCGTTATGCCTATGTGTTTGGCCGCGATGGCGGGCTGACCAAGGTGGATATGCTGACGAAAACCATCGCCAAGCGGATTGTGCAGGCGGGCAATTCGATCGGCGGGGCAATCTCGGACGATGGCACGCTGATTGCGGTGTCGAACTATGAGCCGGGCGGGGTGCGGGTGTTTGATGCCGATACGCTGGAAATGGTGGCGGATATTCCGCTGGCGTCGAAAACCATCGGGCTGGTCGATGTGCCGGGGCGACGGTTTGCCTGGGCGACTTGGGATACTGGCGAGGCGTGGATCGCCGATTTTTCCGGGCCGGAAATGGTGGCAACCAAGTTGGGCGACGTGGGCAAGAACCCGTTTGATGCCGTGCTGACCGACGATGGTAGCACCTATCTGATTGGTTTGTTTGGCGAAAAGGGTGTGACGGCGATTGATCTTTGGGCCGATAAGCCCGCACCGGTGCGGTTCTTGAAGGACTATGGCAAGACCGAAGAAGACCTGCCGGTTTACAAGATGCCGCATTTGCAGGGCTGGGCGTTCACCGAAGGCCAGTTTGTTTTGCCCGCTGTGGGCCAGCATGAACTCTTGTGGGTTGACCGGGCGACTTTGGCGGAAGTTGACCGCACGGCGACCCATGGCCAGCCGGTGTTTATCATTGCGCAACCGGCCAGTCCCTACGTCTGGGTGAACTTTGCCACGCCGCTGAATGACGTGGTGCAGATTGTGGACAGCCGCACGCATAAGGTGGTCAAAGAGCTGACCCCCGGCAAAGCCGTGCTGCATATGGAATTTGCGCCGCGGGGGGCCGAGGTCTGGGTTTCGCTGCGCGATGACAACAAAGTGGTGATCTACGACACCCATAGTTTCAAGGTGTTGGGCGAGATTGAGGCGCAAAGCCCATCGGGGATATTCTTTACGGCGCGCGCGCATCGGACGGGGCTGTAGATGGATCGTTTGGACCCGATTAATGTGCGTCTGCTGGATGAATTTCAGCGTGACCTGCCGCTGATCCCGCGGCCTTTTGCGGAAATTGGCACTGTGCTTGGGCTTTCCGAGGCCGAGGTGATTTATCGGCTGGCGGGGATGCAAGCTGCAGGCAGCATTGCGCGGGTGGGGGCGACGGTGCGGCCCAATACCGTGGGGGCCTCGACCCTTGCAGCGCTGGCAGTGCCGGAAGATCGGATTGAGGCGGTGGCAGCACTGGTGGGCCAAGAGCCTGGCGTGAACCATTCGTATCTGCGCGAACATGACTGGAACCTGTGGTTTGTGGCGACGGCACCTGATGCGGCGGCCTTGGCGGCATCGCTGGCGCGGATTGGCGCGCGAACCGGGTTGAAGGTGCTGGATCTGCCGTTGGTGCAGCCGTTCAATATTGATCTGGGGTTTCGGCTATCGGGGGCGCGTGAAGCGGGGCGGGGTGATCGGCCTGCGGATATGGCGGCGCTGCGCGAGGGGGATCGCCCGATTTTGCAGGCGATGGCCCAGGGGTTGGCCTTGGTGCCCCGGCCTTTTGCAGCGATTGCACAAGCATTGGGGCGGGCTGAGGGCGATGTTCTGGCGCGTCTGGTGGCGCTGTCGGCAGCAGGCATATGCACGCGGATCGGGGTGATTGTGCGGCATCGGGCAATCGGCTGGCGGGCCAATGCGATGGTGGTCTGGGATGTACCCGAGGGCCGGATTGCGGCGGCGGGCGCTGCCTTGGCGGCACATCCGGGGGTCACACTGTGCTATCAGCGCCGCGTGGTGCCGGGGGTTTGGCGCTATGGGCTGTTCTCAATGATCCACGGGCAAAGCCGCGCACAAGCGGTGGCGGTTCTGGCGGCGGCTGCTGCCTTGCCTGAATTGGCGGGCGTGGCGCACCAGCCGTTGTTTTCGACCCGCTGTTTCAAACAAACCGGGGCTTTGGTTCACGAGGTGGCCGCATGAGACGCACTCCGCTGCCCCAGGATGCTTTGGACGCCACCGACCGCGCGATCCTGAATGCGTTGCAAGTGGGATTTCCGCTATCGTCGCATCCGTTTGCCGAGGCGGGGGCCGCCTTGGGCATTGCGGAGGATGACCTGATCGGGCGGCTAAAGGCGATGCGGGACGAGGGGGTTATTACCCGCTTTGGGCCGTTTTTCGATGCCGAGGCGATGGGGGGCGCGTTTTGTTTATGTGCGATGGCGGTGCCATCTGCGCGTTTCGACGAGGTCGTGACTTTGGTCAATGCACATCCCGAGGTGGCGCATAATTATGAGCGCAGTCACCATCTGAACATGTGGTTTGTGCTGGCCTGTGAAGAGCTTGGCGGGATCAAGCGGGTGGCGGCCAAGATCGAGCGGGAGACGGGGTTGAAGGTGCTTTTGTTCCCCAAACTGAAAGAATTCTTCATCGGGTTTCGGGTGAACGCATGACCATTGATGCCACGGATCGCCGTCTGATCTCGGCCACACAAGGGGGTTTGCCCCTAGTGCCGCAACCTTATGCCGAAGTGGCGGGGTGGCTGGGGCTTTCCGAGGATGTGGTGATTGCGCGGTTGGCGGCGATGCAGGACCGGGGGGTGATCCGGCGGATCGCACTGGCGCCAAACCATTACGCGCTGGGCATGGTGGCCAACGGCATGAGCGTCTGGGACGTGGCCGATGACGTGGCCGAAAGTCTGGGGGCACGGGTGGGCGCGCTGGAGTTTGTGTCGCACTGCTATCTGCGGCCACGGGCGCGGCCTGAGTGGCCCTACAATCTGTTTGCCATGATCCACGGGGCGTCGCGTGATGAGGTCGAGGCGAAACGGGCGGAAATATCGGCGCTGTTGGGCGATGCCTGCGGTGCCCGCGACATCCTTTATTCCACGCGCATTCTGAAAAAGACCGGGTTGCGCCTGACCACAACGGAAGGCTAAGCCCATGTTTCGGCTGACACAATATATGCATGAATTGGTGACGCCCACGCCGGTGCGGATGCGCCGGGGGTTTGGGCAAACCGGCGATGTGGTCAAGCCGGTGGTGATCTGGAACCTGACGCGGACCTGCAATCTGAAATGCCGGCATTGCTATACCACGTCGGCGGATGTGCCGTTTCCGGGGGAATTGAGCCATGAGCAGGCCATGGGCGTGCTGGACGATCTGTCGGATTTCGGCATTCCCGCGCTGATCCTTTCGGGGGGCGAGCCATTAAGCCGGTTTGACTTCTGGGCCTTGGCGGAACGGGCCAGGGCGTTGAAATTTCGCCATCTTTCGCTGTCTACCAATGGCACCAAACTGACGGGAGACAACGCGGATCGGGTGGCGGATCTGGGGTTTGATTACGTTGGAATCTCGCTTGATGGCATCGGTGCGATGAACGATTGGTTTCGCGGCGTGGAGGGGGCGTTTGCCGAGGCTTTGGCCGGGGTGCGGGCCTGCAAGGCGCGGGGGGTGAAGGTGGGGCTGCGGTTCACCATCACCGAAGATAACGGTCATATGCTGCCCGATATGCTGGATCTGTGCGATGCCGAAGGGGTGGATAAATTCTATCTGTCGCATCTGGTTTACGCAGGGCGCGGCGACAAGCACCGGGGCGAGGATGCGGCCCATGCGCGGACGCGGGCGGCGATGGATCAATTGTTGGAGCGGGCTTGGGCGGCGGTATCGTCGGGGCATCCGCTAGAGATTGTGACCGGGAATAACGATGCCGATGCGGTATATTTCCTGGCTTGGGTTGCGCGGAATTTCGATGCGGAAAAAACAGCGCATGTGCGCAAACATCTGGAGGCATGGGGCGGCAATTCCTCGGGGCTTGGGGTGGGTAATATTGATCCGCAGGGTAAGGTGCACCCCGATACTTATTGGTCGGATTACACGGTGGGAAATGTGAAAACGGATGCGTTCTCGAAGCTTTGGACCGGGGATGATGCGATGCTTGCGTTGCTGCGCACCCGGCCACGGCCCCTGAAGGGGCGTTGCGGGGCATGTGCGTTTCAGGCGGTGTGCGGCGGGAACACGCGGATCCGCGCGTTGCAGGTGACGGGCGATCCTTGGGCCGAAGATCCGGCCTGCTATTTGACCGCGCAAGAGATTGGCGTTGATGACCTGTCGCGTCTGACCGTGACCCCTTTCCGAGGCAAAAGCCATGATCCGGCACATCGTTTTCTATAGTTTGCTGGCGTTTCCGGCGCTGGCTGCCCCTGATGGCAAGGCGTTGTTCGTCGAGCATTGTGCAGCATGCCATGCCGAGACGCGGTTGGGCGGCACCGGGCCTGCGCTGATCCCCGAGACGCTGGGGCGGATGATGGGGCCAAAGCTGGAGGCGGTGATTTCAGCGGGCCGGCCTGCGACGCAAATGCAGGGGTTTGCAGATCGGTTGTCGGCTGAGGAAATTACGGCGGTGTCGGCCTATCTTGCGCAACCTGTTGCGGAAATTCCGCATTGGGGGGCGGAGGAAATTGCGGCGACGCGGGAGATGGCTAAGGACTATGTGGCGGCGGCGGCACCGGTTTTTACGGCCGATCCGATGAATATCACGCTGGTTGTGGAAACCGGGGATCACCATATCTCGGTGATGGATGGCGATACGTTTGCGATTCTGGACCGGTTTGCGACCCCGTTTGCGGTGCATGGCGGGCCAAAATTCTCGCCCGATGGGCGGTTTGTGTTCGTGATGTCGCGCGACGGCTGGGTGCAGAAATATGATATCTGGAGCCTTGCGGAAGTGGGTCGGGTTCGGGCCGGGCTGAATGCGCGCAACATTGCGATGAGTTCGGATGGCAAATGGCTGGCGGTGGCGAACTATCTGCCGATGACGCTGACGATTCTTTCGACGGCGGATTTGTCGGTGGCAAAGGTGATTGATGTGGTGGCCAAAGATGGCACGCCAAGCCGGGTTTCGGCGGTGTATCAAGCCCCGGATCGCCAAAGCTTTGTGTTGGCGCTAAAGGATGCGGCCGAGAT
>JBAVTI010000096.1:0-2337 GCA_049696055.1 Paracoccaceae bacterium
AGCGCCGCAAGGTATTTTTCGACCGAGTTGTTGATGCCAAGATCGCGCACCTCAAAGCCCGCCCCTTCCATCATCATGCCGACAAGGTTTTTGCCGATATCGTGGATGTCACCTTTGACGGTGCCGATCACCATTTTGCCCATGCGCGGCGCACCGGTTTCGGCCAGCAGCGGCTTGAGGATGAACATGCCCCCCTTCATCGCATTGGCGGCCAACAGCACTTCGGGAACGAACAGGATGCCATCGCGGAAGTCGGCACCAACGATGGTCATGCCGGCGACCAGCGCTTTGGTCAGCACATCATAAGGGGTCCAGCCGCGTGCCAGCAGGATGCCGACGCCCTCTTCGATCTCTTCCTTCAGACCGTCGTAAAGGTCGTCGTGCATTTGCAGCACAAGTTCGTCGTCGGAAAGTTCGGAGAGGATGATTTCGTCGTCAGCCATGGGGGGCTCCTGCGGATGTGTCTTTACGTTGCATGCGGCCAAAGGGCGCGGAGGACTTTTCGGATTGCGACATTGGCGAGGTGAAAGCCGACAGTAGGGCGTCGCCATGGCATTTAACTTGGACAATGTTCGTCTAATGTTCTATAAATCCATCATGGAACCTGCTGAAACAAGCCTTATCGCCGGACAGCGCCTGCGCGCAAGAGGGGCGTTGGATAATGCCGCCGGAAGGTATGAGCCGACGCGGCGGGTTGCGGTAGATGACGGTTGGGATTTACCCGAAGATGACCGGCTGGTGCGCACCGAAGTGCGGCTAGAAGTGGCGCGGTCGGCATTGTCGTACAACCGCTCGCCCGACCTGCCGTTTGATCGGTCGGTGAACCCCTATCGCGGCTGCGAGCATGGCTGCGTTTATTGTTACGCGCGGCCCAGCCACGCCTATTTGAACCTGTCGCCGGGGTTGGATTTCGAGACCAAGCTGATTGCGCGGCCGGGGATTGGGGCGGTGTTGGCGCGGGAATTGCGGGCCAAGGCCTATCAGGTGGCCCCGGTGGCAATCGGGACCAATACCGACCCCTATCAGCCTTGTGAGGCGCAGCATGGCGTGATGCGCGAAGTGCTAACGGTGTTGCGCGATTTTGGCCATCCGGTGGCGATTACCACCAAGGGCACGCTGATCGAGCGGGATCTGGATATTCTGGGGCCGATGGCGCGGGCGGGGCTGGTCCGGGTGGGTATCTCGGTGACGACGCTGGATGCCGGGCTAAGCCGGGCGCTGGAGCCGCGGGCGGCGGTTCCAGAGCGGCGGTTGCAGGTGATCAGGCGGCTAACCGAGGCAGGCGTGCCGGTGCGGGTGATGGTGGCGCCGGTGATCCCCGGACTGACCGACCCGGAACTTGATGCGATTTTGGCGGCGGCAAAGGGGGCAGGGGCGGTGGCGGCAAGCTGGATCATGCTGCGATTGCCGCGCGAGGTGGCGGGGATGTTTCGCGACTGGGTCGAGGCGCGTTTGCCGGGGCAGGCGGCCAAGATCATGGCGCGGGTGCGTGAGGTGCATGGCGGGCGCGACTATGACGCGACCTTTGGCCAGCGGATGCGCGGCGAGGGGATTTGGGCCGACCTGGTGGCGCGGCGGTTTTCGCTGGCGGTGGCGCGGCTGGGCTTGGACAATGTGCCGTCAGGTTTGCGCTGCGATTTGTTTCGCCCCCCTGTGCAGGCGGGCGATCAGTTGGATTTGTTTTGAGCGACTAAGCCAAACCAAGGTTTTTCGAGAATCTATGGAAAATCGTTTGACGGTTTTTGGGTTAGCGGCCCCGGCGGCGTTCGCGCTTGGGGGCGTTGTCATCGGCGCCGGTGCCGTCAGAGGCCGATGAGAACGGGCCAAGGGCGGCGGTAATCATCTCAAGCGTCGGGCGTGGGCCTTTCGGGCGGGTTTCCAGCGCGTGGCGCATCGCCTTCAGGTGCTCGGGCATGGTACCGCAGCAGCCGCCGATGATCCGCACACCCGCATCCCGGGCCAGCACAGCGTAATCGGCCATCAGATCGGGCGTGCCGTCATAGTGGATGGCGCCGTCTTTGTATTTTGGAATGCCCGCATTGCCCTTGGCGATGACCGGGCGTTCGGTGCCTTGGGCCAAAAAGCCAAGGATGGTGCGCATCATGTCGGACGAGCCGACCCCGCAGTTTGCGCCAAAGGCGATCGGCGGGTTGGGCAGTTTTTCAACCATTTCAACCATCGCGGCCGAAGTGACGCCCATCATGGTGCGTCCGGCGGTATCAAAGCTCATGGTGCCGCACCACGGCATGCCGGCAAGGGCGAAAGCCTCGGCAGCGGCTTTGAATTCTTCGACGGCAGAGATGGTTTCCACCCACAGGACGTCTGCGCCACCTGCTT
>JBAVTI010000097.1:0-5130 GCA_049696055.1 Paracoccaceae bacterium
TCTTTTGCGGTGTCGGGGATGATCAGCCCGCCCTTGGTTTTTTCTTCGCCTTCGATGCGGCGAACCAGTACGCGGTCATGCAGCGGTTTGAATGCCATCTGAAAACACTCCCTAGGTTTCAGGTTAATTTGGATTAGCACTCACCGAAAGCGAGTGCCAACGAACGGTATCTAGGAACACTCTCCCCACGAGTCAACGACCAAGATTGTGAAAATTTGAACACACACTTGGTCTGGCCCCGCATCCGTGCCACGCTGGGGCGGTAAACCGTTTGTGCATCGAGGTCATATGCCCCGCCTGATCGCCGCCCTCGCCGTGTTTTTGCTGCTCGCCACCCCCACTTGGGCCAAATGCACCGGGCAAAACCTGCTCGCCTTCCCCGACAAAGAGCTGAAACAGCAGTTGACCGACGCTTTGGCGGATCAGCCCTACCCCACCGGCAATTTCTGGCGCGCCACCCGCAACGGCCAAACCCTGCACCTCATCGGCACCTACCACCTTGATGATCCGCGCCATGATGCCACCATCGCCACCCTGACCCCGCTGATCCAATCGGCCACCACCGTTCTGGTCGAGGCAGGCCCCGCCGAGGAAACCGCCCTCAAATCGGCCATGGCCCGCGATCCTTCGGTAATGTTGATCACCGAAGGCCCCAGCCTGCTGGAACAGTTGCGCGGCCCCGATTGGGATGCCCTCGCCACTGCCATGCAGGCGCGCGGCATCCCCCCCTTTGTCGCGGCCAAGTTCAAGCCGTGGTATGTCTCGCTGTTGCTTGGCATCCCGCCCTGCGCCATGGCCGATATCGCCGCGCAAAACGGCCTCGACAAGCGGGTGATGCGGCTGGCCGATGCCGCCGCCATCCCGGTTGTGGCGCTGGAACCCTATGATACCATTCTGAAAATGTTCGCCACCATGCCCGCCGCAGACCAACTTGCGATGATCCGTTCAACCCTGCCGCTTGAACCCCGCGTTGCCGATTTTTCTGCCACGCTTGAAAACGCCTATTTCGCGCAAGACACCCGCCGCATCTGGGAATTCATGCGCATCGAGGCCCAGTCGATGCCCGGCTACACCCCCGCCCAAATCGACGCCGAATTCGCCCTGATGGAAGAGGTGCTGATGTCCGCCCGCAACCGCGCCTGGCTTCCCGTGATCGAAGCCACCGCCGCCAAGGGTTCCACCTTCATAGCCTTTGGCGCGCTGCACCTGTCGGGCCGCGACGGTGTGCTGAACCTGCTGGCGCAATCGGGCTGGACGCTGGAACGCCTGCCGCTTTGACCCTCTGTTGCTGCAACGCAGCATTGCGCGCCAAACGCCTTTGCATCGCGTGACAATCCGGTGCAGCCGCCCTATAAGGCGGCAAATTCCCAACCGTTTAAGGCATATCCCATGATCAAGGTTCTCGGCCACAAATCACCTGACACCGATTCCACCGGTTCGCCCATCATCTGGGCGTGGTATCTGACCGAAGTTGCGGGCACGCCGGCACGCGCCGTTTTGTTGGGCGAACCCAACACCGAAGCCGCCTTCGTTCTGAAACACTGGAACCTGACCAAGCCCGAAATCATCGCCGATGTTGACGCCTCCGATAGCGTCGTCATCGTCGATACCAACAACCCTGCCGAACTGCCGCCCTCGATCAATGACGCGAAAATCCTTGCCATTATTGATCACCACATGCTGGTCGGCGGCATCAAGACCAAGACCCCGATTGATATCACCATGCGCCCGCTGGCCTGCACTGCCACCATCATGCACGACCTGATCGGTGCCGACCTTGCCCGCGCCCCGCGTGAGATCAAGGGCGCGATGCTGTCGTGCATCCTGTATGACACGCTGGAATTCCGCTCACCCACCACCACGCCGCATGACCGCGCTGTGGCGGAAAAGCTGGCCGCTGATCTGGGCATCTCGATCCCCGAGTTTGCCGCCGCGCTGTTCGCTGCCAAATCCGACGTCTCGTCGTTCTCTGACGCCGAACTTTTGCGGATGGACAGCAAAGAATACAACGTCGCGGGCAAAGAGTTGCGCGTCTCGGTGCTGGAAACCACCTCGCCATCGGTCGTGCTTAATCGCAAAGCCTCGCTGATGGCTTCGATGCCTGCCGTTGCCACCGAAGACGGTGCCGAACAGGTGTTGCTGTTCGTGATCGACATTCTGAACGAAGAGGCCACGCTACTGGTGCCCAACGATCTGGTCAAACAAATGGCCGAAGCCTCGTTTGGTTGCAAAGTTACCGGCGACACCGTGGTTCTGCCCGGCATCATGAGCCGCAAAAAGCAGATCATCCCGATGTTGAAACTCTGATCGGCCAAAGCAATTCCAGCAGCTAGTGTAATTCCAGCAATGGCGGCACCCGGCTATGCGGTTCGGAATTGCGACAAATAAACCGCCGGGCGGCGTGACTGCCCGGCCAAACTTTCGGCCATACGCGGGCCATACGTAGACCATACGCAAAACATACCCCCGAAAGGCCGCCAAATGACGCAAATCATCGCCGCTCTGTCCGACATTTCGGGGAATTACCGCGCTGTGTATTGCGATCTTTGGGGGTGTTTGCACAACGGCAAAACCCCGTTCCCTGCTGCCATCGCCGCCCTGCGCGCTTTCAAGGCCAAGGGTGGAACGGTTCTGTTGCTGACCAATTCTCCCCGGCCAAAACCCAGCGTTATCAAACAGTTGGATGGCATCGGCGTGCCTGCCGATTGCTATGATGAACTGGTATCGTCGGGCGATGCGGCGCAATACGCCCTGATCACCGGGGCTGTTGGCCGCACGGTCTATCATATCGGCCCGGAAAGAGACCTTTCCTTTTTCACCGAATTTGCCGACGACCTGCAAGAAACCCTTGCAAATCAAGCCCCTATCACCCGCGTCCCGCTGGATCAGGCAACCGGAATCGTCGTTACCGGCCCGTTTGATGATGCTGTCGATACCCCCGAAGACTACCGCGCCACCCTGCTTTTCGCCAAAACCAAGGGGCTGAAATTGCTCTGCGCCAACCCAGATCTTGTGGTCGATATGGGCGAGAAGCGGCTCTATTGTGCCGGGGCCATCGCGCAGCTTTACGACCAGATGGGCGGGGAAAGCCTGTATTTCGGCAAGCCCCATCCGCCGATCTACGATCTCGCCCGCCGCAGGCTTGGCGCCATGGACGAAGATATTAATGATTCTGAGATACTGTGCATCGGCGACGGCATCTTTACCGATATCCAGGGCGGTCAGTCCGAAGGGCTCGATACCGTCTTCATCACCGGCGGCCTTGCCGCTGCCCAGTTCGGCACCGATTCTTCCAATCCAAACAAAGACTTGCTTGATGCGTGGCTTGCCACCCAACAGCAAGACCCGACCTACAGCCTTGGCCTGCTGCGCTAACTCAGCCGCAACAATATTACGCCTTTAGTCGCGTACGCGAATAATTATTACCCACCCGATTGCGCCGCGCCGCAGCATTTGCTATGCTGCATGGCAACATCGGACAAGGATTCGCAGCATGCTAGACAACACCCCGCGCGGTACGATCTGCATCGAAGACATCGAAATCGGCATGACCCGCCATTTGCGCAAAGTGGTAACTGACCGGGATATCTCGCTTTTTGCCGAAATCTCAACCGATCATAATCCCGTCCACCTTGATGACGCCTATGCTCAGGACACCATATTCGAGGGCCGCATTGCGCATGGGATGCTGACCGCCGCCCTGATCTCTGCCGTCATTGGCGAGCAACTTCCCGGTCACGGCACGGTCTATCTTGGCCAGTCGTTAAAGTTCATGGCCCCCGTCCGCCCCGGCGACACCGTCTATGCCGAGGTGAAAGTCACCGCCATTGACCACGGCCGCCGCCGTGTAACCCTTGAAACCCACTGCGCAGTGGGTAATACCGTTGTCCTGAAGGGCGAGGCGCTGGTTCTGGCGCCCAGCCGGAAATTCGACTGACGGGGATCGGCCCCGCCACACGGGGACGAATGCGGATTTACCAACACTGGCAAGGGCTTGCACCAGATGCGCGTGGCGCGTCCATAGCCATGGGCAACTTTGATGGCGTCCATATCGGTCACCGTTCGGTGATCGACCTTGCGCGCGATCACGGCCCGCTTGGCATCGTGACCTTCGAGCCGCACCCGCGCGAGTTCTTCGCACCCGATGCCCCCCCCTTCCGCCTGATGAACGCCGAAGCCCGCGCCAACCGTCTGGCCAAACTTGGCGTCCAGCACCTTTACCAGTTGCCCTTCGACGCCACCATGGCCGCCCTCACCCCCGAGGATTTCGCGGCCCAGGTTCTTGCCGATGGCCTTGGTGTATCGCATGTCGTCGTCGGCGCTGATTTCTGCTTTGGCCGCGGTCGCAAAGGTCGGGTGGCCGATCTGCAAGCTCTTGGTGCAAAACACGGATTCGGCGTCACCATCGCCCCGCTTGTCACCACCAACGGCGTCGAAATTTCCTCTACCGCCATCCGCCAAGCCCTGACCGACGGCCGCCCCCGCGATGCAAAAACCATGCTTGGCCACTGGCACCGTATCGAGGGCGAGGTAATCCACGGCGAGAAACGGGGCCGCGACCTTGGTTTCCCTACCGCCAACATGTCGGTCGCCAACCTGCACCTGCCCCGCCTTGGCGTCTACGCCGTCAAGGTTGACGTGCTGACAGGCCCGCAGGCCGGCACCTACAATGGGGCGGCAAGCATTGGCGTGCGCCCGATGTTTGGCGTCAATACCCCGAACCTCGAAACCTATATTCTTGATTTCAAAGGCGATCTTTATGGCCACCACCTGTCCATCGCCTTCATCGACTATCTGCGCCCTGAACTGAAGTTCGACGGGCTGCCCGCCTTGATTGCCCAAATGAATGCCGATTGCGCCCACGCCCGCGATATCCTCGCCACCGTCTAACCCCTGAAAGCCGTAAAATGACCGACCCGCTGAGCCCTAAATTCTGGGAAACCGTCCCTCTGAACGACATGACCCCGACCGAATGGGAGGCGCTGTGTGATGGCTGCGGCAAGTGCTGCCTGAACAAGATCGAATTTGAAGACGACGGCGAAGTGGCCTTCACCCGCATCGCCTGCAAGCTGCTTGATGGCGAAACTTGCCGCTGCAAAAGCTATGACAACCGCCGCGATTTCGTGCCCG
>JBAVTI010000098.1:0-2556 GCA_049696055.1 Paracoccaceae bacterium
TCTGCATCATCGGCGCATCTGGCAAGCTTGGACGATACATGGTGCGGCATTCGCTGAGGAAGGATTACGAAGTCGTGGCTGTCTTCCGTCCAAAGAGTATCGGCAAGCTGGAGGCATTCAAAGACCGTATCACCTTCGTGCCGGGCTGGACCAACGACCGTGAAATCATTCGACGGGCAGTGGCGGGATGTGACGGTGTTCTGACTGTTCTCTTTCCATGGGGACGGCAACACTATGCGTCAGGAACCGCGCAAGCCGTGCTTGATCTCGCTCCGCCTGAGGCCCGTCTTATCTTCTCTTGCGGCTGGCATATCTCGCGCGATGGCAAGGACATCTATCCTCGCGCGCTAAGACTTCAGGAAGTCCTCACGCGCCTGCTCACTCGAATCATCCCCGTTGTCGACATCGACGACCAAGTAGAAGCTTGCCGGAGGATTTTCGCGAGCAATCGGCGTTGGACGGTCGTCCGAGGCAGCGATCTCGAAGAAGGTGAAAGCGAAGGCTTGCCCGTGTGGAGCAAACACGTGGGCGATCCGATACTTGCCAGCAACAGAACCCGTCGCGTCGATTTCGCCTTGTTCATGGTGGAAGCCCTGGACAATGACTCACTCATCCACGAAGCGCCCGCGATTGTGAGCTGCCAATCGCTGTCTGCAAAACAGCAGGCCCCATCACTGAGGTAAGAAGAATGAGCACAAATCGAAGATCATGCGCGTCGCCGCCGTGATGCCTGTGAAGGCGCTTGCGGCCGTTGGAGGAACATCGCTGGCGTGGAGTCCGCGCCAACTGATTGATAAATTGGGACAACCTGTCCCGGGAAGCCAATAGGGGGAGGTCTTTGTTGAGATGAGTTACATTCAACGGGGGATATTCATCCAAAGCACGAACCTAGCGACTCCCGTGCCGACGCTAGTCCTGTTCTGCAAGGCCGACCTCTTCGGAACCGCCGCGACGGCACGGCTGACGGCCGAACGGATCGCGGGCTTTGTCCGGGAGACACCGAAACAACCCTCAACAGAGGACAACCCATGAGGAGACGGATCATGATCTGGGTCTTGGCATTTCTTGGCGTCCTGGTCACTGGCCTGGGACTGGTGATGTGGACCTCAGGACTTTCCAAAGCATTCGAAACTCGGAGGGCCGAGGCAATGTCAGCCCCGCGCGAAGCGGCGCAGCTGCTGACCGAAGCCGACATCGCCCATCTGCCGACCCCCGTGCGCCGCTATATCGCCCTGACGGGCTCGATCGGGCGGCCTGTGGTCACTGAAATAAGGCTGTGGTTCGACGCCACGATGTACGACGCCCCCGGTGCTGCCGGAATGGTGGGGCCGGTGGAGCAATATGAGCGTTTCGATCAGCCCCGGCGGCTGTTCCTGATGACAACGCAGATGAAAGGGCTACCCGTCGCCGTCCTGCACGACTTCAACCGCGATCAGGCAACGATGCGGGTGCGACTGGCCGGGCTTCTGAACGTCGTCGACATTGGCGGGCCGGAGCCGACCCGGACCGAGACGGTCACGATCCTGAACGACCTGTGTCTCTACGCACCCTCGAGATTGATCGATCCAAGGCTCAGCTGGACCGAGATCGACGATACACGCGCCGGTGTGACCTTTACCCTTGGCCCCAACACCGTGTCTGCCGAGTTGATCTTCAACGACGCAGGGGACCTGGTCGACTTCGTCTCGGACGACCGAGGCATGCTCGAGAAAGATGGCAGCTTGCGTATCGTGCGTTGGTCCACGCCAATCGGAGGCTATCGGACCATCGATGGCTGGCGCGTGCCAAGCGAAGGCGCCGCAATCTGGCACCTGCCCGAGGGGCCCTTTATCTATGGGCGCTTTCGGCTGACGCACTACGAGGCGCGCTGATGGAACAGTCCCCAAGCCCGCGCGCCGCCCCCCGCCTCGGCCACCCCCAACTGGAGTTCGCAGCATGAGAGCCTTCCTTCGCCCCATGATAGTCGCCTGCGCCGCTCTTGCCGCTCCGGGACCGGCCATGGCCGACACGCTTTTGACGAACGTGACGCTGGTCGATGTCGAAACCGGAACGCTTGCGGCGGGGCAATCCGTCCTGATCTCGGGCACCAAGATCGCCGACGTTGGCACCACCATCGTAGCACCCGACGGGACGGATGTGCTGGACGGCGGCGGCGCCTATCTGATCCCCGGTCTTTGGGACAGCCATGTCCATATCTTCTCGTCGCCCACCGAACCCGACAGCGCTCTGCCGCTGAACCTGATCAATGGCGTGACCGGTCTGCGCGACATGGGCGCGCTTTGGCCCATCGCCGAGCAACAGGCCCTACAAGCGCGGATCGAAGCAGGCGAGGTTCTTGGCCCACGTCTTGTCCTCTCCGGCGCCTGGGTCGATGCCAGCCCAGGGTCATGGCCGGGCATGTTTCTGGCTGACACGCCCGACGGCGCGCGCAGCGTCGTAGTACAGATTGCCCGCGAGGGCTGGGCCGCCGTGAAGACCTATTCGATGCTGGATGAGCCGACCTATCTGGCGCTAGCACAGGCAGCCGATGACGCGGGGCTGCCCCTCATTGGGCAT
>JBAVTI010000099.1:0-2068 GCA_049696055.1 Paracoccaceae bacterium
GGCGAGGTGACGGCGCCGGGATGTTGGGCCGGGTCTTCATTTGGCGCGGCGGCGGCTGGCGCATGGGCGGAGGTGGCAGGGGCTGCCATCATCATCTGCTGCGGTGCGGCCATCGTGGTTTGCACGATATTTGATTGTTTGACGACACGAACATCAAGACTATCATCCGAGCCGTATTCGCGTTTCACCGACAGCTCGGTCAGATCGTTCTTGTTCAGAAGTTCCGCGAGCGCCTGAATAAAGGCAACGTCTGCTTCGGTGGAATGTTTGCTCATACCGTCCTCGATTATCGTTGGTGCTGGCTTTGGGCCGTGGCGAAAGGCTCTTCTCGCCGGGCGTTGCCAAGGCTGTCCGTGCTTATACGCGACGCAAGAGAGGGTGAAAAGCATACTTTGCATCCCAGGCAGCCGCAAAATGGCGTGGCGCTGCCGACGGTAAGAAAAGTATGGCGACATAAAGTTTACCATTTGATAAAATTTTAGACCTGTGGCAGCCTGATAGGGAAGAATAGCCTAAGGGAGGGGATCACCTTGTCCAACAATTCGCTTACGCCCGGCGTGGTGCCGGGGCGCTTGGCCCCGCAGTCCTATGCTGCAAATTTCGCCGATGCGACGCTGCCGCTTGACACCCACGAGGCGCGGGTGGCGGCGGATCGCTGCTATTTCTGCCATGATGCGCCCTGTATGACGGCCTGTCCAACCAGCATCGACATCCCGCTGTTCATCCGCCAGATCGCCACCGGCACACCCGATGCGGCAGCAAAAACAATTTTTGCCCAGAACATCATGGGTGGCATGTGCGCGCGTGTTTGCCCGACGGAAACCTTGTGCGAAGAGGCCTGTGTGCGCGAAACCGCCGAGGGCAAGCCGGTGGAAATTGGCCGACTGCAACGGTTTGCCACCGATACGTTAATGGCCAAAGGCGTGCATCCGTTTGTGCGCGCAGCCTCGACGGGCAAGCGGGTGGCGGTTGTTGGGGCGGGCCCTGCCGGTCTGTCCTGTGCGCATCGGTTGGCGCTGCACGGTCATGACGTGGTGGTATATGAGCGTCGGGCCAAGGCCGGGGGGCTGAACGAATATGGCATCGCCAGCTACAAATCGACCGACGATTTCGCCCAACGCGAGGTAGCGTGGCTGCTGCAAATTGGCGGGATCACGGTGAAAACCGGAATGGAGCTTGGCCGCGACATCACCCTTGCAGGGCTGCAAGCCGACTTTGACGCCGTGTTCCTTGGCATTGGTCTTGCGGGCGTCAACGCCTTGCGTGCAGCGGGCGAAGACCTAAGCGGCGTCCGCAATGCCGTTGATTTCATTTCAGAATTGCGACAAACGGCAGACTACTCCTCCCTCGCCGTGGGTCGCGATGTGGTGGTCATCGGCGGCGGCATGACCGCCGACGATGCCGCCGTTCAATCAAAACTGCTGGGCGCGGAAAACGTGACCATCGTTTACCGGCGCGGTCGTGATAAGATGAGTGCCAGCCGCTACGAGCAAGAGCACGCATTGCAGGCCGGGGTGCGGATCATCCATAATGCAGCCCCGGTGCGGGTATTGGGCAACACGCGCGCCGAGGCGGTCGAGTTTGCCTATACCATTGATGGTCCGACGGGCTTGACCTTGTCGGCAGAGACCTTTTCGCTGAAGGCTGATCAGGTGTTCAAGGCAATTGGCCAAACGCTGGCAGGGGTGCCCGAAGGCATCGCTACCCTTGGTGGCAAGATCGAAGCGGGCGGGGCGGTTTGGGTTGGCGGCGATTGCGCTGCGGGTGGAGAAGACCTGACCGTATCGGCGGTTGCCGAAGGCCGCGATGCGGCGATGGCCATTCACAAAGCATTGATGGGCTAAGGGGAAAATCATGGCAAACCTGACAACCAATTTCATCGGGATCAAGTCGCCCAACCCGTTCTGGCTGGCCTCGGCCCCGCCCACCGACAAAGAGGTAAACGTCCGCCGCGCGTTCGAGGCCGGGTGGGGCGGTGTGGTTTGGAAAACTCTTGGGTCTGAAGGCCCCCCCGTCGTCAACGTCAACGGCCCGCGTTATGGCGCGATCTGGGGCGCGGATCGCAGGC
>JBAVTI010000100.1:0-2487 GCA_049696055.1 Paracoccaceae bacterium
GCAACGCCTGCGATGCGGGCACGAACGATCTGTCCCTCGGGTTGATCGGTGGCAAAATCAACTTCGGCAAACCCTTCGGTGCGGCCCATGCGCGGGCTTTCCATCAGCACGGAATGCACCCGCCCGATCTGCCCCTCCAGATGCCGCGCCAAAGCCAGATCGCCAACCCCCCGCAATCGCGCCGCCCGTTCCTTGATGACCGGCCCCCGAACCGGTGGCATCCGTGCCGCTGGCGTGCCTTTGCGGGCCGAATAGGGAAACACATGCAGAAAGGTCAGCCCACAGTCCTGCACCAGCTTGATCGAGTTTTCGAACATCGCTTCGGTCTCGGTCGGAAATCCCGCAATGATATCCGCCCCAAACACCATCTCTGGCCGCAGCTTGCGGGCATCCTCGCAAAACCGGATCGCATCGTCGCGCAAATGCCGCCGCTTCATCCGCTTCAAGATCATATCGTCGCCCGCCTGCAGCGACAGATGCAGATGTGGCATCAACCGCGCTTCGGTTGCTATCGCTCCCATCAACGCCGCGTCCGCCTCGATGCTGTCAATCGAACTGATGCGCAGTCGTGCCAGATCGGGCACCAGCTTCAAAATCCGCATCACCAGATCGCCCAGCCGTGGCACGCCCGGCAAATCCGCCCCCCAGGACGTCAGATCAACCCCGGTCAGCACGACCTCCAGAAAACCCTTGCCCACCAGCCGCTTGATCTGTTCCACCACCACGCCCGCAGGCACCGAGCGCGAGTTTCCCCGCCCAAACGGAATGATGCAAAACGTGCAGCGATGATCGCAGCCATTTTGCACCTGCACATAGGCCCTATGGCGGCCAAAGCCGTCGATCAGATGCCCCGCCGTTTCCCGCACCGACATGATGTCGTCGACCTGCACCCGCTCGGTCACACCGATCAAATCGGGCGCCTTCATTGCGGCCCAGGTTGCGGCCTGCATCTTTTCGGTATTGCCAATCACCCGCGAAACTTCGGGCATTGCCGCGAACGTCTCGGGTTCGGTCTGCGCCGCACATCCCGTCACGATAATCGTCGCGCCCGGATTTTCCCGGCTAAGCCGCCGGATTTCCTGCTTGGCCTTGCGCACCGCCTCGGCCGTCACCGCACAGGTATTCACCACCACCGCGCCTTCCACCCCGGCCGCCGCAGCAAGCTCTTTCATCGCCTCGGTCTCATAGGCGTTCAGCCGACACCCCAGCGTGGCAAAAATGGGTGCGTTCATCCAGCAGCCGCCAGAAATGCAGGCGTCAACACGCCGTCAAAGACATAGGCCGTGGGGCCAGTCATCCAGACACCATCGTCGCGCCATTCCACCTCAAGCGTGCCGCCATCGACGTCAATAAACACATGCCGCCCCGTCAGGCCCCGCGCATGCGCCGCCACGGCCACGGCACAAGATCCCGACCCACAGGCCAGCGTGATCCCCGCCCCGCGTTCCCACACCCGCATCCGCAGCCTGTCCGGCCCCGTCACCGAAACAAACTCGACATTGGTTTTCTGCGGAAACAGTGGGTCGCCCTCAAACCGCGCGCCCAGCCCTGCCACATCAACCGCCTCGGCATCGGGCACGAAAAACACGCAGTGCGGGTTGCCCATCCCCACCGCCACCGGATCGCCCGCAAGCGGCAGATGCAGCACATCGACATCGCGCGCCAAAGGCACCTCGGCCCAGCCGGTTTGCGGCTGCCCCATGTTCACCGACACCAGCCCGTCTGGCCGCCGTACCGCCCGCAACATTCCCCGCGCGGTAATCATCGTCACGGCATTTTGCCCGCTGCCCCGCATCACATGGTCTGACACACAGCGCGTGGCATTGCCGCAGGCCCCAGCCCGGCTGCCGTCACTATTCCAGAAATCCAAACCAAAGTCGGCCCCCTCCACATCGCGGATCTCGGCCAGCTGATCAAACCCCACCCCGCGATGCCGATCCCCCAGCGCCCGCGCCAAAGCAGCCGTCGTCACCGCCTCGCGCCCGCGCGAATCGATCACCACAAAATCATTGCCCAGCCCATGCATTTTCATGAACCCAAGGCCGGAAGGCGCGCGTTTATCCATCATAAGCCGCCCTATACCCCGCATTACGGCTTTTTGCCAGACCAAGCCACTTTTCTGCGCTTTGGCCCTTGACCCCCCGACGCTAAGTTTCTAGTTAGCGGGCCTGTTGTGGGCCGGTAGCTCAGTTGGTAGAGCAACTGACTTTTAATCAGTAGGTCTCGGGTTCGGATCCCGACCGGCTCACCACAATATCCAAAGCGGTTCAGATTATCCAAAGACTTTCGACCGTTACCCAAAAAAGCGCCCGCCGAAAGGCAGGCGCTTTTTGGTTTACCCCTTCTTGCGCCAGGTTCCGAACCAGGCCGCAATCCGCCCCCAGAACCCCCGCGCCTCGCGCCGTGCCGCATCCGCCCGCGCATCAATCGAATCCAGCGTGTTGTTCACCTCGTCGATTGCGGGCTCGATCATCCGCTCGCGGAACT
>JBAVTI010000101.1:0-10247 GCA_049696055.1 Paracoccaceae bacterium
GTGAGTTGTTCTCAAAATTCATTCAAACGCTGGCTCAGGAATAGAATTCGGACCCACGTCTGCGTTGTGGCATTGGCAATTCCACAACCGAAAAACCTGATAGCCATGCGCTTTTCCGACCTTGGGCGAACCCTTCCATCCGCGCAGTTCAAACCGCGAAAAGGCCCCCGTTACCAGGGGCCTTTCGATTGCGACATCCGATCAGTGATCCGCCACCGAGGCGGCTTTGCGCAGATCTTCGGCGCTGCCCGTAGCACCGTTGAACAAAGCGTTCAGCGCAACCGCCGCGATTGTTGCCAGCAGAATGCCACTTTCGACCAGCGGGTGAATGTCGTGCGGCATCCATTGCTTGAAGTTTGGCGCAATCAAGGGAATCATGCCAAAGCCAAGCGAGACCGCAATGATGAACAGGTTGTTGCGGTTTCTGGTGAAATCAACGCCCGCCAAAATCCGGATGCCCGTTGCCGCGACCATACCAAACATCACCAGCCCTGCACCGCCCAGAACGGCGGTCGGCAAAGCTTCGACCAGCGCGCCCATTTTGGGCACCAGACCAAGAACGATCAGGATAATCCCGCCCGCCACGCACACAAAGCGCGATTTGATACCAGTCACACCAACCAGACCGACGTTTTGGCTGAACGAGGTGTAGGGGAAAGTGTTGAAAATTCCCCCGATCAAGGTTCCCAGACCATCGGTGCGCAGGCCCGCCGACAGCGCCGGTTGATCAACCTTGCGCCCGGTAATGTCACCCAAAGCCAGAAACATGCCGGTCGATTCGATCATCACCACGATCATCACCAGACACATGGTGATCACCATGACCGGGTCAAAGATTGGCATGCCAAAGTGGAACGGTGTGATCAGTGCAAACCAGCCCGCTTCGGCCACTTTGCCAAAGGTCATGGCTCCGCTAAGGGTGGCGATAAAGCCGCCGATAATAATGCCAAGCAACACCGAGATATTGCTGACGAAACCCTTGCCAAAGCGGGCAATGGCAAGAATGGCAACCAAGACAAGGGCAGACAGACCAATATTGCCCAAGGGCGCATAGGCCGGATTATTAACCTTTGCCGCCACAGCCAAGCCTTCGGGGGCCGGGGTACCCGCAGCAGCTGCGGCCTCAATCGCGGCTTTCAGCCAGTCGGCATGTTCGGGGTTCACGATCTGAGGCGCGGTAGGTCCGACCGGGTTGCCAAAAATCCAGTTGATGCCAATCCGCATCAGGGTAACGCCGATCACAAGAATGATCGTGCCGGTGACAACGGGCGGAAAGAACCGCAGCATCCGGCTGACCAGCGGTGCAATCAGCATGGCAAAGATACCTGCGGCGATAATGGCACCAAAGATCATGCGCGCGCCATCGGGGCCGGGGTTGGCGTTGCCAATAGCAACCATCGGCCCCACCGAGGCAAAGGTCACCCCCATCATCACCGGCAGTTTGATGCCGAACCATTGGGTCACGCCCAGTGATTGGATCAGGGTCACGATGCCGCAGGCAAACAGATCGGCCGAGATCAGAAAAGCCACGTCTTGCGGCTCTAGTTTCAGGGCGCGCCCAACGATTAGCGGCACCGCGATGGCCCCCGCGTACATCACCAGCACATGCTGCAACCCAAGCGTAAACAGCTTTGGCGCGGGCAGAAGTTCATCCACCGGGTGGGTCTTGTCAGTCATTTCTCTCGTTTCCTTTTCCCTTGGGGGATTATGGCCGTGCCTGCCTGGTGTTCCCCCTTGGACACCGACAGGTTAAGTGTCGCACCTATTTGAGCGGGCCGTTCACGATGATCCAAGGCGCAACAAAACGGTGTTCTTCCAGATTTGCGGTGGCACCAATGCGGTCAACCACCGCGAAAAGGCCCGGCGCTTGCAGCGGTGTCAAAACGCCATGCCAGGTGCCGCGATGCAAATTTATTCCCTGCGCCCCATTGGTCAGAAACGCCCTGGGTTTTCCGGTCGGGCTTTGCGCCACGACAACAAGAAAAGGGTGCTGCGTCATCGGCAGAAACGCTTGGCTACCGTCGGGATGCCGCTCGATCAGGTCAAGTGCGTAGGGAAAGCTGCGGGGCTCGGCGCTAAAGATCGAAATCCCTGCGCGTCCCTCGGGCCCAAAATCCAACGTCGCACGGTCGTGATAGCGGCCGCACAGTCCGGCGTTAATCAGCTTGTCCGGCGCGCCCGATGCGTCAAGCATATCCCCGAACGGGGCAAAGGCGCTGGCGGTCAGGGGTTCGGTGTGGATCGTGCGTGCCATGCGGACCTACCTAGATGTCTGGAGCCAGAGCCGGAAATTTTACACCCGAAAATCGCATTGGCCAAAACCGATGTGACACCGCCGCCGGGGATGTGGGAAAAGATGAATATTCACGTTACTTCAGTGCTCCAAAACCGCCGGGACCGCGCAATTTGGCGTGTCGGTTGACGTCTTTATAAAGCAGATAGCGGAAAGGGCCGGGGCCGGCGGCATAGCAAGCCTGCGGACAATAGGCGCGCAGCCACATGAAATCGCCCGCCTCAACCTCGACCCAGTCTTGGTTCAGTTTGTAAACGGCCTTGCCTTCCAGCACATAAAGGCCGTGTTCCATGACGTGGGTTTCTTCAAATGGAATAACGCCACCCGGCTGGAAGGTGACAATGTTCACATGCATGTCATGGCGAAGATCAGTCGGGTCCGCAAAGCGGGTGGTGGCCCAAACGCCATTGGTGTCGGGCATCGGCGTCGGGGTCAGCTCTTTGTCCGAGGTCACAAAAGCATCGGGCCTCTCAATACCCGGTGCCGCCTCATAAACCTTGCGGATCCAGTGGAAACGGGCTGGAGCTTTGCCTGCGTTCCTTAGCCGCCAAGGGCAGCCTGCGGGGATATAGGCATAGCCGCCCGCGCTTAATTCGTATTCCTGTCCATCGATGGAAAGCCACACCTCGCCTTCGGTAATGAAGATCACCGATTGCACCCCCTCGTCAGGCTCGGGCGCATCGGACCCTCCGCCGGGCGCGACCTCCATCACATATTGCGAGAATGTCTCGGAAAATCCTGACATCGGTCGGGCAATCAGCCAAAGCTTCGTCGCCTCCCACCCCGGCAATAACGAGGTGACGATGTCGGAAAAGCAGCCCTTGGGAATAAAACAATAGGCGTCGGTAAACACCGCCCGCCCCGTCATCATCTGGGTCTGTGGGGGAAGCCCGCCTTTGGGCGTATAGTATCCGGTCATTTCAATGTGTCCTGCAAGCGAAGTTCAGCAATCCGTT
This sequence comes from Paracoccaceae bacterium, assembly GCA_049696055.1. Taxonomy (GTDB): domain Bacteria; phylum Pseudomonadota; class Alphaproteobacteria; order Rhodobacterales; family Rhodobacteraceae; genus JBAVTI01. Next base: position 3,250 of record JBAVTI010000101.1, read on the forward strand.
CCACCTGATTGCAGGCGTTCTGGAATTCGGTTTTGGTGTCATTGGCAATACGCGCTTGAAACGCCGCAAGGATTGCGGTTTTGGAATTGTCGCGCACCGCAATGATGAAGGGAAACCCGTGTTTGCCGACATAAGCGGTATTCAGAAACTGAAAGGTCTCGCGTTCGGCATCGGTCAGCGCGTCCAAAGCCGCACTGGCCTGTTCGGCGGTTGATTCCGCCGTCAGACGTTTGGCCATCGCCAGCTTTCCGGCAAGATCGGGGTGGGCGGTCAGCACGCCCATTCGCTCGGCCTCGGGTGCTGACCGAAACACCCGGCACAGCGCATTATGCAGGCCCGTGGCGCTGTCATGTGCCGGGCCAAGTTCCAGATCAAAGGCGCGATCGGCAATCCAGGGCGAATGTTCGAAAATACCGCCAAACCGCGAAACGAATACCTCGCGTGCCATCTGCGAAGGCCGCGCAAAGCGCTTGTGCGGATGGGTTTTTGCCCAATGCCGGGCAATATCGATCCGGCGGGGAAACCAGACGCCTTCGTGGGATTTTGCGTAGTCGAGGAATCGCTTCAAGCCCGCAATTTTGCCCGGACGCCCGATCAGGCGGCAATGCAGACCAATCGAAAACATCTTGGCCGCCCCCTGTTCGCCTTCGGCATAAAGCGTATCAAAGCTGTCCTTCAGGTATTGGAAGAACTGCTGCCCCTCGATATAGCCCGGTGCCGTGGCAAAACGCATGTCGTTGGCTTCCAACGTGTAGGGAATAACCAACTGGTCGCGGTCGCCATATTCGCGCCAATAGGGCAGATCATCGTCGTAAGTATCGGAAATCCAATCCAAAACGCCGGTTTCCGCAGTCAGCCGCACGGTGTTGACCGAACAGCGACCGGTGTACCACCCCTGTGGCGGCGCACCGACAACTTCGGTATGCAGCCGAATAGCCTCGGCAATCGTAGCGCGTTCTACATCCTCGGGCATATCACGATGTTCGACCCATTTCAGACCGTGCGAGGCAATCTCCCAGCCCGCTGATTTCATCGCCGCAACCTGTTCCGGGTTGCGTGCCAAAGCGGTGGCCACGCCGTAAATCGTGACAGGAATATCCATGCCCGTGAACAAACGGTGCAGCCGCCAAAACCCTGCCCGCGCACCGTAGTCATAGATCGATTCCATATTCCAATGCCGTTGCCCCGGCCAAGGTGCGGCCCCCGCGATATCCGACAGAAACGCCTCAGACCCGGCATCGCCATGCAGAATGTTATTCTCGCCACCCTCTTCATAGTTCAGCACCAGACTGACAGCGATTTTCGCCCCCCCTGGCCATGCGGCATCGGGCGGGTTGGCACCATAGCCCAGAAAATCGCGGGGATAGCGGGTCATTGCAGGCTCCTTGCATGGCGCATCTTCAGTCTAGGGCAGATAAAGCGTCATAACTTTCAAAAAATCCATGAAAGACTTTTCGCACAAGTCGGGCGTCGCTTCCTGCGTGAAAATCGGGCAGGATTAAGCACTGCGTGACCGTTAGGAGAATGACGATGGGTGATGGAAAACTGACAACGCATGTGTTGGACACCGCGCGCGGCAAACCTGCGGCGGGGGTCAGAATCATGCTCTATCGCGTCACCGGCAACAGCCACAAAAAGATCGCAGAAACGGTGACCAACGCCGACGGCCGCACCGATGCGCCGATGCTAATCGGCAAAGGGTTTACGGCCGGCACCTATGAATTGGTATTCTGCGCCGGGGAATATCTGCGCAGCAGCGGTCAGGCGACTGGCGAGGTGCTGTTTCTCGACGAAATCCCGATCCGCTTTGGCGTGCCAGACGCAGAGGCGCATTATCATGTACCGCTGCTGATCTCGCCATTCGCCTATTCCACCTATCGCGGCAGCTGAACCCCTTCGATCACCAACCCCGCCACCTGCGCCGCCATATCGGCCTTGCACCGCGCGATAATGAAATCGTTGAACAGCCGGATTTTCGGGTCTTTTAGTCGGCGATGCTGGATCAGGCAGGAAAGCTGCGTTGGCAACGGCGGCGTGGCCGTGGCAACTGGTACCAAGGCCCCGCTGCGCAAATGATCTGCCACCTCGAAAATCGGCTTGAGCACGATCCCCCTGCCATCCAGCGCCCAATTGGTCAGCACATCGCCATCATCAGACTCGAACGGGCCCGTAATCTCAAACCTTTGCGGCCCGTCCGGAGTTTGCAGGGTCCATTGAAACTCCTTGGCCCCCGGAAACCGCAGGTTCAGACAGTCGTGCTTGTCTCGCACCAGTGCCGCACCGTCTGCCGGGTTGCCACGTCGGGCAATATAGGCCGGTGCCGCACACAGAACGCGCGGGCAATCTGATACCAACCGGACCTTCAAGGTGGAATCGTCCAAAAGCCCCAGATGAAACGCAACATCCAAACCCTCGGCGGTGACATCCACATTGCGATCCGACAACCGCAACCGTACGTCGATCTGTGGATAGAGGTCCTTGAAAGCGGGCACATGCGGGGCGATGAACCGCCGCCCAACACCCAAAGGGGCCGCAACAAAGATGCTGCCGCGCGGGTTTTGCGTCACATCGACCACTGCCGCTTCGGCCTCATCAATCGCCTCCAGAACTTTGCGCGCACCCTCATAGAAGATACGGCCGTTCTCGGTCGGTTGCAGACTGCGGGTGGTGCGATTGAACAAGCGCACGCCCAAATGCTTTTCCAATTCCGAGATTCGCGCTGACGACACTGCAGGCGAAGTGCGCTGATCGCGCGCCGCCGCACTCATGCTGCCCAATTCATAGACACGCACGAACATTTTGATGTTGTTTACATAGGACATGGCGCACATCCCCGCATTATCTTGGCCAGATTGAAAGTGATCTGCCATTTGCTGGATTAACAGAAAGGTTGGCTTCGGTATAGCCTTGGTCAAAACAGGGAGAACCGCGATGTATGATTGGGTAGTGCTGTGGGAATGGGTACAGATTGCCGCCCGCTGGACCCATGTGATCACGGCAATCGCCTGGATCGGCTCCAGCTTTTATTTCATCGCCCTCGATCTCGGCCTGCGCCAAACCCCCAGCCTGCCACCCTTGGCCTATGGCGAGGAATGGCAAGTGCATGGCGGTGGTTTTTACCACATCCAGAAATATCTGGTCGCCCCCGAAATGATGCCCGACCACCTGACATGGTTCAAATGGGAAAGCTACGCGACCTGGCTCACCGGATTCTTGATGCTGGTGCTGGTGTATTACATGGGTGCCGAGTTCTATCTGGTTGATGCGAACGTGCTGGATATTCCGGTCTGGCAGGCGGTTTTGATCAGCCTGGGCTCGCTGACCTTTGGCTGGCTCGCCTATGATACGATCTGCAAAAGCCGCTTTGGCGATGACAATACCCGGCTGATGATCGGCCTCTATGTCATTCTTGTCGCGATGAGCTGGGGCTATACCCAAGTGTTCTCCGGCCGCGCCGCCCTGCTGCATCTGGGGGCATTTACCGCCACCATCATGTCGGCCAACGTCTTCATGATCATCATGCCCAATCAACGCATTGTGGTGGCCGACCTCAAGGCTGGCCGCAAACCCGACCCGAAATACGGCAAAATCGCCAAGCAACGCTCGACACATAACAACTACCTCACCCTGCCGGTGATCTTTCTGATGTTGTCGAACCACTACCCGCTGGTGTTTGCGACGCCCTATAACTGGCTGATTGCCAGCCTCGTCTTCCTGATGGGGGTTACCATCCGGCATTGGTTCAACTCGAAACATGCGCGCCAAGGCAACCCGCATTGGACATGGGCGGTAACAGTGGTGCTGTTCATCCTGGTGGCATGGCTTTCCTCGATCCGCACCCCACCGGCAAATGCCGAAGCAGCCTTGCAAGGCGAGGCGCTTACATTTGCCAGTGCGGCGGGCTTTGTCGAGGTGACAGGCATCGTGCAAGGCCGCTGCTCGATGTGTCACGCGGCAGAACCCAGCTGGGAGGGGCTTTACTGGCCGCCCAAGAACGTCATGCTGGAAACCCCTGCGCAAATCGCCCAAGAGGCGCGCCGGATCTATCTTCAGGCCGGTATCACCCACGCGATGCCGCCCGCAAACCTAAGTTTTATTGAACCCGCCGAGCGTGAGACCATCGTGCAATGGTTTCAGAACGCAGGGAAATCCGGCATCGACGGGTGAATTTCCCCGCGTCCTGATCGACGCAAAGTTGTCCCAGTGTCGGAACGCCAGGCCCAATAGAACACAGTATGCCCCGATATCGCACGCTCCTAACTCACCTGTTCCGGTAGCGTTTGACCCTACCCCGAACGACCAGTGCGGTCCGCGTCAGCGCCGTTTGCGGGGGCTCGATGCCCCCGTCAACGGCTCCCCGCGCCAAAGACAGCTAGCTACGCGTGAACCGCCACTCGGTCACTTGTCGATAGGTCTCACCGGGCGCGAGGTCAATTTTCGGAAAACCCGGGTTATTGGTGGCATCGGGCCAGAATTCCGGCTCGAACGCCAACCCTTCATAGGCGGCATGGCCGGGGCGAATGGCATGCCTGCCGTCGTAGGCCTGAATGCCGGGTTCCGTGGTCGCGATAATCATCTCCAGACCTGACACACCGCGCAGCCAAAGCACATCGCGCAGCGGCACCCGTTCGGTTCCAAGCACATAGCAATGGTCCATCGGCGGATGATTGACCGAAATCACCCTTGCTTTGCGCAGATCATGGTCGGTGCCCGCCACAGGGGCGATCTCGCCTGTTGGGGTGAATACCTCGGTTGCTGGCAAATAGTGTTCGGCGGCGATGCGCAAGGAATGGCCATCCCAACACGGTGTGCCGTCAAGGTTCCAATAGCTGTGGTTGGCGAAATTCATCAGGGTGGCTGCATCGGTGGTGCCGGTCACCTCCATCCGCAGACGTGCTGGCGCTTCCAGCGTGAACCGCGCCTCTATATGGCGGTTGCCGGGAAAGCCGCCCATCCCGTCGGGCAGATCAATCGCCAAGGTCACACTCGACGCGTCAGCAGATACCAGATCCCAGACCTTCACATGGGTGCCGTCGTCCCCACAATGCAGGGTCATTGCGCCATACATACTGTGCGAAAACTGGTATTGCTTGCCCGCAATCACTGCCGCCGCACCGGTAATCCGGTTCACCACCGGCCCGATCAGCGACCCGTGATACCGCAGGGCATTTTCATAATCCGCCAACGCATCCGACCCATGGGTTAGCCCATAAGGCACCCCCGCCAGTCGCAGATCCTGCAACACAGCCCCCCATGTCAACAAAACGGCGGTGGCGTCGCCGCAGCGCAGCGTGACCGCTTGCACCTGCTGCCCATCTGCGGTTGTGCCAAACGGCCTGACCTGTGCGCTCATCCCTGCCCCCAACTGTCTGGCGTTGCCCCCGATCGGCACAGCACCGATCAAAGGCTTTGCGCAAAACTGCGCCATTGGTCAAGCCTGCGGCGTCAGTTCTCGGTTAAGCAATCTACCAAAGTGGTCGCCAAGCCGCGCAACAAATCGCCATAAAGCGCAGGTCCGGGCTGCAAGGTAATCCCTTCAACATCCTGCCCGCCGCCAATGCGCACCGCACTGCCCTCGACAACTGTCGCGATAAATTTCGGATCCCGTCCCGCTTCGGGAAATACGCAAACGGCCTTGGCATCGGCCAACAAGCCGGCGATTTCCACCAACCGGGCGGCACTTGGGGCAGTCGCATCGCCAAGCTCGATCGCGCCAACCACACGCAAGCCAAAGTGATCGGCGAAATGGCCAAGCGCATCATGAAACACCACGAACGGCTTGTCGCGCACGGGTGCAAGCAAGGTGGCAAGCTCTGCATCCAACGCCTGAACGTCCGCCTGAGCAGCACTTGCATTGGCCGCATAGGTAGCGGCGTTTTCCGGGTCGATCATCGCCAATTCAACGGCAATTGTGCCCAGCCAGGCTTGCGCATTGACAGGGTCCAGCCAGGCATGCGGGTCAATCCCCGCGTCGCCTGTATAGTTCCGGGTCGTCCCGCCCCCCCTGTGCAACAAGGCGACAACCTTGCTATCTTCGCCCAGCGTGGTAATCGCATCCGCCAAGGACGGCATCAATTCCGGCCCGTCCCAAAACACCAGATCGGCGGCGCTTAAGGCCGCCGCCTGTGAGGGCCGCATCTGAAAATCATGCGGATCCCCCCCCGCCGGCAACAGCATCACAGGCTTGCCCAGATCGCCCATCACCTGCTGCACCAACGAATCAATCGGACCAAAATCGGTAACCACCTTTGGCACGTCAGCATGCAGCGCGACCGCCGAACCGATCACAGCGGCAAGGGCAATTGATAGGGTATAACGCATTGCATGATCCTTTGCTTTTCATCTGGTATCGGGTATAGTATGTAATATTATAACACGTCAAGAGAGTCCCATGGTCGCCACTTCCCCCGCTTTTCATCGTCACGATCATACCCATTGCACGGGTGACGTTCTGACCCGGGCGCAGGCAATGGCTACCCAAAAAGGGCTGCGTCTGACCCCGGTTCGCAAACGCACGCTTGAGATTTTGCTCGAGGCACACCGCGCGCTTGGGGCCTATGATGTGCTGCAACGACTGGCCGCCGAAGGCTATGGCAACCAACCGCCTGTCGCCTATCGGGCACTTGATTTCCTTGTGGAACAAGGGCTTGCTCATCGCATCCGCCGTCTGAATGCCTTTACCGCCTGCATGCACCCCGACGAGGCACATTCCCCGGCCTTCCTGATCTGCAGGCTTTGTGACGCCGTCGCCGAAGCGCCCGGCCAATCGGTGCGCGCCGCCCTCGACACCGCCGCCGCAGCCTTGGGCTTTACCATCGAACGCTCTAACATCGAGGCTTTGGGGCTTTGCCCTTCTTGCGCCAACGCAGCCCCCTCGGGTGCCGCATGAGCCTGATCGCCGCCGAAAACATCTGCGTCAGACTAGGCGGCACCGAGGTGCTGCACGCCGTGTCGCTGGCCATCAATCCGGGCGAGATCGTCACCATCCTTGGCCCCAA
>JBAVTI010000102.1:0-37561 GCA_049696055.1 Paracoccaceae bacterium
CGTCAAAGCCGCGCCATGTGCCGCGCAGGTCGGTGCCGATATGCCCGGCGGCGACGCTCATCGCCTCACCTGCGGCAATGGCGGTTCGGGTTTCGTCGGCAAGCGCAGATAGATACCCTCGGATTGGTCCTGTAGCCTGATCCCAATCCATCGGTGCCGGGCCGTGGCCTGCCACGATCTGACGCGGCATAGGATCAGGCGGGGCGGCAAGCCAAGCCAGCCAGCCGACGATCGAGCCATCAAGTGAGGGCAAAAGATCGGCAAAAATCAAATCTCCGCTGAACAGAGTGCCGCTCTGCAGATGATATACCGTCAGATCATTGTCGGTATGCGCCGTGGCCACCGGAACCAACCGCAGCGTCGCACCACCAAGCTCGATCTCTTCGGGTTTAGTAACCGTGCGATCCGGCAAGCGCATTTGGGTTCCCAACAGTGCACGCATCCCGATCTGGCGCGGGATGCTTTCGGCCCAGGTTTCTGCGCGCCGCTGTAACCCTGATGCCAGGTTTTCGTGGCCGATCACCGTTGCCCCGGCTTCGGCGAATACTTCGGTGCCAAAGCTATGGTCGGGGTGCATATGCGTGATAATCACATAGGCGATGGGACGATCTGTTACTTTGCGGATTGCCGCGAAAAGCTCTTCGCCAAGTGCGCGGCTGCCACCAGCATCGATGACCGCCACAGTGTCGCCAACGATGAAACTTAGGTTTGCAATATCGCCGCGGTTCTCGGGCGAAATCGGTTCGGCCCGCGCCTGATGCACATAAACCCCCGGCGCGATTTCGGAAAACGCCAAGGCGGGCAAGCTATCCGTCGGCAGGCATTGCCAGTTTCCTGCCACAAGCATTGGGTGGGCGGTGATCCATGTGGCGGTGCGCGCGGTGGCCTCCGCCTCGCAATCGGCTTTGGTCAACGGTGCGGGTGCGGGCAAAATACGCTCGGCGCAAACCGACGGATCTGCCGCCAAACAGGCCATTAGTGCCAAATGAAACATCGCCGACTCCTGCCGATTCGACCCCACTCTACACCATCGCCTGGCGGCTAAAGATCATCCGAAAGGACGACTGGTCAGAACGGCTGATTCGTGCGGAAATAGAGTTTGGGAGGATTAGACATGCAATTTGCAATCCAAGCCGCATTTCGTGCGGCAATTGGCGTAGGATGTGTGCTGGCATGGGGCGTTGCAGGTGCCATGGCCCAGGAAAATCCACTGCAAGATGGTGCCACTTGGGATGACCTGAAGGAATTGGTGTTAAAGGGCGCGACGCCCACCTCTGACGCCGATTTGTTCGCGCTAGAGGCCCCTATGCGGGCCGAAGATCCGGCATTTGTTCCCGTTCACCTGACCCAGGGCGCGGGTGGTCCGCCGATTGAGAAGTTAACCGTGGTGATCGACGAAAACCCCGCCCCGGTGGCTGCAGAGATTACCCTTGGGCCTGCGATGATGCCGCTTGATCTTGAACTGCGGTTGCGGGTGAATGCGTATTCAAACGTGCGCGCAATTGCGACAACCGGCACCAGCAGTCTGTTGGCCGGACGCTATGTGAAGGCCAATGGCGGCTGCGCTGCCCCTGCATCCAAAGACATCGCGGCCATGGCGGCTGAAATGGGCAAGATGCGGTTTCAAGAAATTTCGTCGGAAAAGGTGGGCGGGAAGTTGCACCGCGTGGTCAAGTTGATGATCCGGCACCCCAACGCCTCGGGGTTTCAGCGTGATCAGGTGACTTTGCTTACCGTGCCCGCACATTTCATTGACGTGCTGGAACTGCGTCAAGGCAACGATTTGTTGTTTCGGATGGAAGCGGGAATTTCGATTTCCGAAGATCCGGTGTTTCAATTTCGATTTACCGACAACGGTGCCGAGACGATCGAAGTTCATGCCGAAGATACGGAAGGAAACATTTTTGAAGGCAGCTTTCCGCTGGCTGGTATCTGAAAAGGCTTAGCTGCTGATCTGCGCCGGACGACCCTCAAGCCGCAAGATCCGCGCCTTCAACCGCGCGGCCTCGGTCGGATCATGCGTGACAAAGATCAGCGATGCCCCCGCCCGGTCCAGTAATGCCTCGGTCAGGGCCAGCATCCGTTCGGCAGTTTCTGCATCTAGCGACACGAAGGGCTCATCCATCAACAAGGTTCCGGGACGGGTGGCAAAGGCGCGCGCCAAAGCCAGTCTGCGTTGTTGACCCAGCGACAACTGGCGCGGAAAAAGCGTCTCTTTACCTGCCAGCCCCACCTCGGCCATCAGCGCTCGCGCTAAATCTTCATCGGCACCGGTCGTTAGGATGATATTATCCAGCGCGGTCCGCCATGGCAGCAATGTGGGCTCTTGAAATACCATGCCGGTATCGGCCCCACCCAGAACGCTGCCGTCAAATGCCTGATCAAGTCCGGCGACGATGCGCAGAAAGGTCGTTTTGCCAATCCCGGAAGGGCCAAGGATCGCCACCCGCTCGCCTGCGCCGAGGGTTAGGCGGATTGGCCCCAGCACCGGCTTTCCGGCAAAGGATTTGCCGCGAATATCAATCTCCATCATGCCTCCATCGGTTGGCATGGTTTTCCCACGGCTTCAGGATCAGATATTCGATCGCCAGCATGACGACCACAAAGCTGAACGCATAGGCCAGAATATGTGCCACGCGAAACATCTGAAAATTTAGGTGAATCTGGAATCCAACGCCATTTGAGCGGCCCAGAAACTCTACAACCAGCACGATCTTCCAGATCAGCGAAATGCCCGCCCGCGCTGCACCCGCCACATAGGGGGCCAGTTGCGGCAAGATCACATGGCGCAAGCGTGCGGCAGGGGCCATGCGAAAAGCCCGAGCCAGATCGTCAAGATCAGGGCGCAGCGCGCGCGCGCCTTCGCGGATCATTACAGTCACCAGCGGCACCTTGTTGATCACTACTGCCGCAATCGCTGCCACTTCGTTCAAGCCGATCCAGATATAGCTTAGCACAATAACCACCAGGGCGGGCAGGTTCACCAAGATCACCAGCCAAGGGTTCAACCAGCGGTCAAGCGCGCGGCTGCGTCCAAGTGCCAGCCCCAGTGCTACCCCAAGGCTCATCGCAACCACAAATGCAGCCACCACACGGGCGAGGGTTGCACCAATACTGTGAAACAGTCGCCCAGACGCGGCTTCGTCACCGATCACGTCCAGCACCCGCTGCGGCGTCGGAAAGGTGATCGGTGCGTTGACCCATGCTGCCAGCGCAGCCCAGAGGATAAGAAAAACCGCAAGCGACAAAAAGGCGGGCAGAATTACCGCCGCACGGGCCGTCTTGATGGGGGGGTTATTCACCTGTGTAGAAAACCCCTTCCGGCAAAGTGGTCACCTTGCCCAACAATTCTTCACCGCCAAGTTCGGCCATCAGGGCAAATACTTTGGCGGCATTGGCTTCATCAACGGGCGCGTCAGCAGGAACACCTGCCCGCCAACCGGCCTGTAACGCCGCGTATTCGGCATCGTTATCAGCCCCCATGATCGGACGCAGCCGTTCCCACGCGGCCTCGTCTGTCAATAACAGCTCTTTCGCCGCACGGGATGCTTTCTTTAGACCCGCTACCAGTTCCGGGTCCGAGGCCACCAGATCTTCGCTGACCACATAGCCCAAAAGCGGCGTTGCCGGATCAAGCCCAAGCGCAACCGCCGCATCCGAGACGCTAATCAATTCGCGCATGCCTTGCGCCTTCATCTTGGCCAGGAATTGCCAGAAGTTGATCACCCCGTCGACTTCGCCCGAAAGACCGGCTTGGAAGATCATCGGCGGCGCGCCAAAAACCTGTTCGGTTACGGCGGCCAGATCTTCGCCAGTTTGCTGTTTCGCGTAGGCGCGTAGAATCAGCCAGCTCTTATCCACAGGGCCGCCAGCGATGCCGATCTTGGTGCCTTTCATGTCGGCAATCGTTTTGGCCGGGCTATCGGCGGAAACCAGCAACCCACCCACGGCTGTTGAGAACGGGATGAAGACGTATTTCTTGCCGTCGGCGCGTTGCTGGGCAACCCAAAGCCAATCAGACACAATCGCATCAACCTCGCCGCCCGCAAGTGCAACTTGGGTAGCAGGATTTCCTGCAAGTTCAGTAACTTGCAAGCTAAAGCCATTCGCCGCATCCAGGCCATAGTGGGTTATGGTGTCTAGTTCCCATCGCACCGTGCCGGTCGCCAAAGACCCAATTTTCAAATCTTTCGCCAGTAGTGGCTGCGCGGCGCACAGCAAAAAGGCGACCCCCGCAAATGCAAAACGATCCAAAGCAAACATTTTTGACCCCCATTTTTTCTAAACATGCCATGGTGGTTGAGTTGAGTAAATCAACCGTAAGTCGCAGAGACCTGAGCCATAAACTCTGTCTATAATAAGATTAATAAGTCTGGCGAAGCTAACGTTTCAGAATGCCGATCAACGGCGCGAAGCCCAATCGTTTTCGCCAGCTTGTACCCAGAGTGGCGGTTGCCACCCCTGGGCAGGGAGGAAAAATGAAATACCAGTCCGTATCCGATGCGGTCGTTTCGGCGCAGAGTCTGCAAGCACGAGGCACAGCGGTTCAAGTTGACGATCTGTTGATCGTCGATGATCACCCTTTGATGTGCGAAGCGCTGACGATGACCCTGAAAATCGCCTTTGGGATGAAACAGGCCCGGTGTGAACGCAGCCTTGCTGCCGCGCAACAGCGTTTGAAATATGGCAAGATGCCCGATGCCATCCTGCTCGACCTTAACCTGCCGGACGCAAAGGGGTCGGAAGGGATTGTGTGCCTAACCCGTCTTGCCCCACAGGTGCCGATTGCCGTGATCTCGGCCAATGAAGATCCCGACATGATCGCAGTCATCATGGCTGCCGGTGCGCAAGGCTACATCAGCAAAGCCCTTGGCCGCGAGGCGATGTGTGCAGCCTTGCGCCGGGTTTGGGCGGGCGAGAAAGTAACGCCCGAAGGCTATGACCCGGACCAAAGAACCAACGGTGTGTCGCGGCCAGAAATGGCCGATACGGCGCAACGATTTGCCTCTTTGACAATGCAGCAAATGAAAACATTGCGGCTGATCTGCAAAGGAAAGGCGAACAAGGAAATTTCTTACGAGTTGAACATCGCCGAAGCGACGGTAAAGACGCATATCACCGCAATCATGGGGAAAATCGGTGCCCGCCGGCGCACACAGGTGGTGTTATTGGCAAACTCGATCAAGCTTTTTGAAGAAGTCTAGTCTGGTAGGTGGTCAAAGCGGTGCATACACATACCACCCCCCCTAGCGGCCATGCAGCACCGGTCAAGGTGACAACCCTGCTGACGAATATTAGCGCTGCGGCAGCAACGATGATTGCCACCCTTGGCCCAGCTGATCCGACGCTGGTCTTGTTGTTTGCCTCTCCCAGTTCGGTCCTCCCCAAACTTACCCGCGCGCTGCGAAAGAGCCTGCCCGCCGGCTGCCGAATTGTGGGATGCTCTTCTGCGGGCGAGTTGTCTTGCCAAGGCTATCGCAGCGGCACAGCGGTAGCTGTCGGTTTTCCGGCGGCAAGTTTTCGCGTTGAAACCCTTTTCCTCGATGAACTCACTCATTTGCCCGTTTCCACTTGGATGGCCAGCCTTCGAGAGCTTCTGACTCAATTCAAACCAAATCCTAAGCGGCGGCTTTTTGGCGTCCTGCTGGTGGATGGTTTGTCCAAACAGGAAGAGGTGCTGGTAGCGACGCTTGATGCAGCCTTGCCGCACGTCATGGTGCTGGGCGGATCGGCGGGCGATGGGATGGATTTTTCGCAAACCTGCGTCATTTCCGACGGTGAGATTCATCGAGATGCCGCCATCTTCTGCCTGATGGAAACCGATCTTGAGGTGCGGGATCTGATCTTCGACCACTTCCGCGCCACCGAAACCCGCATGATCGTTACCAGCGCCAACCCGGCACAGCGATCCATTCTTGAAATCAATGCCGAACCGGCGGCCGAGGAATATGCTCGCATCGTTGGGGTGCCTCAGGCTAACCTTTCGCCGTTGGTTTTTGCCGGGCATCCACTTTTGGTGCATATGGGCGGGCGCTATTTCGTGCGCGCGATCCGCGAGCAGACGGAAGATGGCGGGCTAAGTCTGATGTCTTCGATCGACACCGGGGCGGTAATGTCGCTGGGTCTGGCCGAAGATCTGACCGAAGGCTTTGAGGCGATGTTGCGCGCGCTGCCCTCTACGCCATTGTTGATTCTGTCCTTTGATTGCATTTTGCGGCGGTTGGCGGTCGAACATGCCGGTCTTGGCACGGCCATCAAGGATATCTTCTGCCGGTATAACATGGCTGGATTTAACACCTACGGCGAGCAGCATAGCGGAATGCACATGAACCAGACCTTTGTTGGCCTGGCCTTTCTTGAACCGGCGGTCCCGTGATGCTGCGCGAGGGCGACGACCCCGAACGCAGGATCACCAAACTGACGCGGATCAACGCGGCGCTGATCGAACGGCTTGATCGGTTCGACAGCACGCGGGGGTCGGCGTGGTCGATGTTTCAGGCCGCCATGGCGTTGGAAAAAGAAGTGGCTGCCCGGACGCGTGATTTGGAAAGGGTGCTGGTCGACCTAAGCCAAAAGAACACCGAGCTTGCCGCAGCGCGCTTGGCAGCGGAAGAAGCGAACCGTTCCAAAACCCGTTTCTTGCGGGCCGCAAGCCACGATTTGCTGCAGCCCCTTAGTGCCGCACGCCTGTTCCTGTCGACGCTGGCCACCATGGAGATGGGCGTCGATCAGGCGGATCTGGTCAAACGCCTTGGCAATGCATTCGAGTCGGTTGAGGAACTTATGCACGCGGTGCTTGATATTTCACGCCTCGATTCGCAGCGTATCGAGTTCAACCGCAAGCCCGTGGCGCTGGGCAAGTTGTTTCAGCGGCTGCGGGATGAATTCCAGCCGCAAGCGGCTGCGCGCAATCTTGATTTGCGGTTCGTGCCAACATCGCTTTCGGTGGACAGTGACCCGACTTTTCTGCGCCGCATCGCACAAAATCTCGTGTCGAACGCGATCAAATACACTGAAAATGGCAAGGTGCTTGTGGGCGTGCGGCGGCAAGGCGCGCGGGTGTGGTTAGAGGTGCATGATACCGGCATTGGCATCGCCGCTGATGACCGCAATCGGGTATTTGAAGAATTTCAGCGGTTGGGTCAAGAAGGGCGCGGCGAACCTGGCATGGGGCTAGGCCTTTCGATTGTAAAGCGGGCCTGTGCCAAGCTGGATCACCCCATTTCTTTGGAAAGCGAACTGGGGCGCGGCACGGTGTTCCGGATCGGCCTTAGGATTGTCGGCACTGTGCAGCAGCTCACGGCGCAGCCCGAGGCGTCGCGCAAGGTAGAGCGTGACAGACTGCGCGGCCGGATCGTGCTGATAGTCGAAAACAACGCTGAGATGCGGCATGGATATGAACTAATCCTGCGCGGCAGTTGGGGGATGGAGACGATCTCGGTTGCCGGTACGGCGGCGGCAGGGTTGGCCATGGCGCAGCGGGGCAGGTCGCCCGATGTGATCGTGGCCGACTATCACCTTGGCGGCGATGATACCGGCATTCGTACCATCAAAGCCTTGCGCGAAACCGCAGGCGAGGATCTTCCGGCAGTTATGGTGACGGCGCATCGCAATGCCGGTCTGGCCCGCAGTTGCACCCGCCTTGGCATCAGAGTGCTGGAAAAACCGGTCCGCCCCGAAGTGTTGCAAGCCGCCTTGCTGCGCTTGATTGCAGAGCGGCCATGAGGCTACGGGGCATCAACCTTCGGTTGCGGTTATCGGCGGGTGCGGTAGTGTTGGCTACCCTTGCCATCATTGCGGCGTTTCTGGCGGCTTACGGTGTCAGTCAGGCATTGTGGTTGGGAAATGAGGCCGCAGCGGCGCAGCGCCGGATTGATGCCTACGGTACGCTTTCGGCGCATATTACCGAAGTGATTCTTACTCCTCCGGCGCAACGTAGCGTGGCGGAAAGTACGGTAATGGCGGGATTTTCCGGGCTGGATCAAATGGTGGTAGATGATGTTGCTGCTGTTCAGGGCGATGCGTCCCTAAGCCGTGCGGCGCAAAGTCTGGCCGTTGCCCGGATGCGCGGGGCCTTTTTGCGGCTGACCCAGGATCTCAACAGAACTGCACAAGATCAAACCGGGCAAAATGCGACAAGCGATGCGGCGTTGAACAGTTTTGCGCAGGTATTTTCGCCCCTGATGCGTGATCAGGTTAACATCAATCGCCAGCGCAGGGATGTCGCTTTGACCGCGCTGGAGGCCCTGCGCCAGCGGATGGTCACCGTTTCAGTCGGCGTTGCTTTGGCTGTGACAGCAGTGCTTTTGCTGCTGTATTTCCTTCTGATTCGTCCGCTGTTGGCACGTCTGGCCACAGCTACCCACGCAATCGGACTTACAACCGCCGACGCGCGGCCTACAAAGCTTTTGCTTGGGCCGCGTGACGAACTGGCGCTTCTGTTTGCGCGGCTAAATCAGATGATTGCCCGGCTTGACCGCCGTCGCGCCAGTATTGCCGCTGACAGGGCGCAACTTGAAATGCTGGTGTCAGAACGCACCGCCGCATTGGAAACCGCCAATGCAAGGCTGGCGCAAACGGATGAAAACCGCCGCCGCTTTTTCGCTGATGTCAGTCATGAATTGCGGACACCCCTGACCGTAATCCTTGCCGAGGCCGAACTTGGGGCTGCCGCTTGCCCGGCGGGACTGGAAGCCACATTTGGTACGATAAGGGCGCGGGCAGCGCGGCTAAATCGGCGCATTGAAGACCTGCTACGCATTGCGCGTTCAGATACCGGACAGTTGGAACTCGATCCGCGGCCGACGGATATCGGGACCGTGTTAGATGCGGCGGCAGAAGACTTGCGGCCATTGCTGAACCGTTCCCGGTTTACGGTGGAACGCCATAAACTGGGTGCCGCCATGGCCCAGGCCGACCCCGATTGGCTGCGCCAAATTGCCGGAGGGATCATCGGGAATGCCGTGAAATACGCAGGCCCCGGGGCGACCCTGCATTTGACCAGTGGCACTGACGCCGGGGCCAGCTTTTTTGAGATCACTGATACCGGCCCGGGTCTTTCTGTGGCTGACCGCAATGCTGCACCTGCCCGATTTGCCAATGGCGCCAACCCAGTTGCGGGCAGCTTTGGGATTGGTCTGTCGCTGGCACGTTGGGTCACCGAAGCTCAGGGCGGCAAATTATCGTTGGTCAGCCCGGTTGCTGATGGCCGTGGATTCGCAGTGCGCATCGCATTGCCGCAGATTACACCCAAAACTGACCGGCCTCGCGGACAGGAGGTCCACGCATGACCCGCGTCCTTATTGTCGAAGATGACGAAGATATTGCCTCGGTTCTGTGTCGTGGGCTGCGGGCAGAGGGGTTTTCACCGCAAGCGACCACCGATCCAACTCTTGCCCTGAAGCTGCTGACCGGCGGCGATTTTGATGCGGCAATCATCGACCGGATGTTGGGCGAGGAAAGTGGTTTAGACCTGTTGCGCGCGGTGCGAAGCAGTGGATTGCAGATTCCAGTGATCATCCTCAGCGCATTGTCACGCGTCGAGGAGCGCGCCGAGGGGCTGGCTGCGGGAGCAAATGACTATGTGGTCAAACCGTTCGAGCTTGCCGAGCTTGTGGCGCGTCTTAGGGTGCAACAAACCCGCAATGGCACTTCAGGCCGCACTCTTAGATTTGCCGGTTTGACGCTTGTGCCTGATCGACGACTTGCTGCAGGCACTGATAGGCAAGTAACCCTTACCGAACGTGAGGCCGAAATGTTGGCCTACCTTATTGGCCATGCCGGCCAAGTTATTACCCGCAACCAGCTTTTTGAGGCGCTTTGGGCAAGCCACGGCGGGGCCGCTGAAAACGTGGTCGATGTATACCTTGGCTATCTGCGTCGCAAACTTGCACCGTTAGGCGATTTCGGGATCGCATTACGCACGCTACGCGGCCGCGGTTTCATACTGGAGAGTGAAAGATGAAAACATTTCTGATCATCGCCGTCGTGATCTTGGCACTTGGTGGCCCGGCCAGATCTGGCCCGCCATCAGATGCACTGTTTGTAGAGGGCATTTTTGCCGACTTGCCGGACGGGCAGGTGATGACCTACGCTCACCGTCGCAGTGGTTCAGAAGCCCCCGGTTTCGTACAAGTCACTGACGGGCGCATGCGCCTTTTGACTCAAAGCAGCGGCACCGAGCGAAGCCTTACTCTTACACTGGAAGAATCGGGAAAGCAGCGCGAGATCGTCGATTTTCCAGCCGGCGGTGGTAATCCGGTGCTGATGGTTTTTCTGGAATCCACGGTGCGCAGTATGGCAACAATTGCTGGTGGCAGCCCTTTTTACATTCGCAACCGTATCAAGGATGCCTTGCGCAGCGGGGGTGAAGTAAAGTTGGTGAACCAAGAATTCGGTGGGCAGACTGTAGCGGTGCAAGAGGTGACTTTCCGCCCTTTCGCACAAGATCCTAATCGCGCGCGGATGGGCGAATTCGCCGACCTGATGCTGCGATTCCTGGTTTCGGACGCGGTTCCAGGTCAATTTCTGCTGCTGTCGGCAGATACCTCAGTGGCCACAACCGGCTACCATGAGGCAATTACGCTGTCATCAGACGAGGTCGTAGAATGATCCGGTTCATCTGCCTTGCGCTCGTCCATGGTATTATCGCTCTGCCCGCTGGGGCTGATACCGCTTTGCTGAACGACTACCCAACAGAGGCGCGGGCGGACTATGTTTTTGGCTGCATGGCTGTGAACGGTCAGACCCGCGACACGCTGCGCCGCTGTTCTTGTTCAATCGACGTGATCGCATCGGTGTTGAACTATGATGACTATGTGGCGGCCGAAACCGTGCTGACAATGCGCCAAATGGCGGGCGAGCGATCTGCGCTATTTCGAGACACGCAACCTGCCATGGTCGATGTGGCCAACCTGCGCCGTGCGCAAGCCGAGGCAGAAATCCTTTGTTTTTAAGGCGTTCACCTTAGGCTTGGCTACGCAGCATCTTGAAGATTTGTTCGCGTTCAGAATGCACCAATAATAGCGCAAGGTCCCCCGGCTCCAGCATCCGGATTATTTTTGCAGCCCCGTCACTCGGCGATGCGGCAAGCAATATGTCTCCCGCAGGCATTCCCAGTGCCTCGCAGGTTTCGCGGATCAACTGTGGTATTTCGCCGGGTTGGCGACCGCGCAAATAGCCAGCAAGCTCGGCCGCGATCACAATATCAGGGCGCAGCGCAAAGGCCCCGGCCGTCAGATCATGGATGTCCTGATCGGAACGGTCGCCGGCATGGCTGATCATCACAAAGCGGCGATTGGCGGGAAGGGCGTTCAGCGCGCTGGTGACGGCGGCAATGGAATGTGGATTGTGGGCAAAGTCGACGAAAACCCGCGCCCCGTTATAGGCAAATTCGTTGCAGCGGCCGGGATTGTCGACCGAGTCGCTTTGAAAACCCGCAAGGCCTTTTGTCACGCTTGGGATGTCGATCCCCAAGGCACACGATAGGCATATGGCGGCCAAGGCATTCTGAATATTGTATCTGGCTCGGCCATTTAGCGCGATAGGGATTTGGGCAGCAGCAATCACTGGGATTTGGTTTTTGCCGTCAAAGTAGACCAGAGTGCCGCCATCAAGCCACGCGCAACTTGTGCCGCAGGCAACAGCCGCCGCAATTTGAGGGGTGTCTGGGTGCAAAGAGAACCACCAGATTGTGCCGGGTGTTTTTGCGGCCTCAGCCACCACATTCGGATCATCGGCATTCAGCACCAGTATCCCACCGGGCACCAGCGCACGGTGAACAGAAAATTTTGCCCCTGCAAGATCGGCCACGGTATTCACGCCATATTCGCCCAGATGATCGGCGGCGACGTTCAACACGGCTGCGGCTTGCGCATGCTCAAGTGGCAAACCGCGTCGTAAAATGCCGCCGCGCGCAACCTCAAGGAAACCGATTTGCAGCCGCAGGTCACGCAGCAGCAGCCGCGCGCCACCGGGGCCGGAGTAATCCCCATGATCAAGGATTTGATCCCCGACGCGCACAAAATCGGTCGAGGTCAGGCCCGAAACCAGTCCTGCCGCTGTGGCGATAGCCGCACATAGCCGGGTGGTCGTCGTCTTGCCGTTGGTGCCCGTGATCAGAGCAACCGGGATATCGTGCAGCCTGCGCCAATCGACGCTGGCCGGCGCTGGTAGCGCGGTAATTGGCCAGGTTTGCGCGCCTGCGCCGTGGCCAAGCGACAGGGCATCATCGTCACAAAGCACGTCAATTCCGTGGGCGCCGGCAGCGTTTATCAGGGCAATCAAAGCGGGATTTGCCTCGCGCGCCATCACCAGTTTCAAAGCGGCGATCATGCTGGGGAAATCGCCGGAAAAGGCCCCGAGCAGGTCTGCGGCGCAGAAATGCCATGCCGTTTGTACGGCAAATACGGCCGAGTAAAGCTGATCCCGTGGGGCCGAAATCGCAAGGTTGACCCCCCCCGCAAAGCGGCGCGCAACACTATGTTCCTGCGGCCAGCCGATGGCATCCAATACCCGGCGGGCATGGGATTGCCACAGCGACACGACACGTTCAGGCGCAAAGTCGGCAAAAAACACATCCGTCACGGCGCCGGGATAGCGCCAGAACATATTCGGCCCGGTTAAGCGGCGACAATCGGGCAACGGCAGATTTGCCGCAGTCGGAATGGCGACGACCAACGCATCTTCGATATCGTCCACAACGCGTCCCTTCGCGGCCTGATCCTTAGTCGCCCGCCTCACCGCTGGCGCGCGCCAGACGGACGCCACGTTCATCCCGGATCAGGGTATCGCCATCGGTGATCAACTCTTCCACGGCGGCCACCGCGCGGGCGGGTTTGCTGGTGGTCGGGGCCAAAGGCGCACCGTCATCCTTTTTGAAATAGATGATCTGTTTCCAGCAGCGGGCAGTGTCGTCGCCATTGACCACGACCAGATCGCCCTCACGCGCCATATGCAAGGCATGATCCAGCGCGTCCGCCTCGTTGGGAACAATGGTGATTGCATCGGCGGCAACACCGTGTCGCAGCAAGCCATCGCGCAGCAATTTCGGAATCTCGTCGTGGCCACGGCCACGGCGGCCATCGTCTGCCTTGCAGATGAAATGGTCGAAATGCGGGGCAAGGATACGCGCGGCTTCGGCGACATCCTGATCTCGGCGGTCACCGGGAACCGATACAACCATGATCCGCCGCCCCGCTACGTCCAGCCGATCGACCAGATCCGACAGCGCCGAGAACGCGGCAGGATTATGGGCATAGTCAAGAATGACCTTGAAGGGGTGTTCGTCAAAGACGTTGGTTCGACCGGGCACTTGGAAGAAGCTGGTATCGAAAGTGCGCAACCCGTGGCGGATATTGTCAAGATCAACACCGAAACTGAATGCCATTGCGGCGGCAAACATGGCGTTGGCCACGTTGTAGATCGCCTTGCCTTCCAGCGTTGCCGGGATCAGATGCGACCACAACACCGGCAAATGCGTGCCGTTGTTATAGATCGTGATCATCTCGCCATTCATGCCGCGCTCCAACACCACGGCGCGGCCACCCGAGCGGATGTGTTCTTTGACCAAAGAATGGTTGGCATTCAGCGTGACATAACAAATGTGTTTCGCAGTGGCGAAATCGGCCATGCGCAGGCATTGAATATCGTCGGCGTTCAGCACCACAGTGTCGGATGCCGTCTCGATGACGACACGTTTCACCTTGGCAAGTTCATCAACGGTATTGATCCCGCCCAGCCCAAGATGGTCTTCAGTCACGTTCAAACAGGCAGCGACATCCGAACGTGAATAGCCAAGGCCAGAACGCACCAGCCCTCCCCGCGCGGTTTCCATTACCGCAAAATCAACCGAAGGATCACGCAGCACCATTTGCGCCGAGGCCGGGCCGGTCATGTCGCCCTTTACAGTCAGTTTACCATCGACATAGACCCCGTCGGTCGAGGTCATGCCAACAATGCGACCACTGGATTTCATGATATGCGCCAGCATGCGTGACGTGGTGGTTTTGCCGTTGGTGCCGGTGATGGCACCAATTGGAATGCGGGATTCTGAACCAACAGGGAACAACATGTCGATCACTTTGCCCGCCACGTCGCGCGGTTGGCCCTCGGATGGTGCAACATGCATGCGGAAACCGGGGGCGGCGTTTACTTCGACAATGGCACCGCCGATGTCTTTGTAAGACCGGGTGATATCGTCGATCAGAAAATCGACCCCGCCAACATCTAGCCCGATCGCCTTGATCGCGCGTTCGGCCATGTCTTTGTTATCGGGATGCACCACATCAGTCATATCAATTGCCGTACCGCCCGTCGAAAGGTTGGCGGTCGAGCGCAGATACAATAGCTGACCGTCGGCCAGTACGGTTTGATCGGTCACGCCCGCCTCAGCCATCAGGCGTTGGGCCTGAGTGTCAAGTTCGAGATTGGTCAGTACCTTCTCGTGGCCAATGCCGCGACGGGGATCGCTGTTCACCACCTCGATCAGTTCGGCGATGCTCAGCTTGCCATCACCAATCACATGCCCAGGCACGCGCTTGGCCACCGCGACAAGGGCGCCGTTGACCACCAACATCCGGTGATCATAGCCGGTGATAAAGCTTTCAACGATAACGGCGCTGGTTTTGCCATGCGCGTAAGCCTCGGCATGGGCCAACTCAACCTCGGCCGCCGTGGTCAGGTTGATCGACACCCCGCGCCCATGGTTGGCATCCAGCGGCTTGACCACCACCGGATACCCGATGCGTTCGGCGGCGCGCACGGCATCGGCAGCGCTATAGATTACCCGCTGCTTTGGAACCGGCAGGCCAAGGTCATTCATCAGTCGGCTGGTTTCGGACTTGTCACCGGCGATTTCGACGGCGATGTAACGCGTTTCGCTGGTTATGGTGGCCTGAATGCGCTTTTGGTATTTGCCGTGCCCAAATTGCACCAAAGAATAGTCGTTCAGCCGTAGCCAAGGAATATCGCGTTCCTCGGCGGCTTTGACCAGTGACCCGGTAGAGGGGCCAAATTCACGCCGTTGCGCCGACAGCACAAAGGCTTTCAGCTCTGCCGTCCAATCGAACTCGGGATCAAACGGATGATCAACGATTGCTTTCAGGTGATCTGGCAGCAGGTGCATCAATAGACGCAAAGCCAAAACCCCGGCATCCAGACCGACATCGCGTTGGCCATAGGCATAGACCATGTTGTATTGCCCCGGAACGCCGTTCGAGCGGGTGCGCCCAAAGCTCACGTCCGAACCGGCAACACCCTGGATTTCCAACGCGACATGTTCCATCACGTGGCCAAGCCAAGTGCCTTCGTCATCGCGCAGCCGCCGGATGAACCCCCCGGGCTCGCGGTAAGAGCATCCATGTTCCGCCAGCCCCGGTAGTGCTGCAACCAAACCTTCGATAAACGCCTCGCCAATTTTTGCTGAAGGCCAATCTTCCAGAACACCCAGATCAACAACGTGCCGGATCACCGGAAAATTCGCCCAAACGTTAGGGCCGACAAGCACGTTTGTTTGGACGATTTTCATGCGTTTGGCCCTTTGAATGCTGATCGGGATGGTAGGGTGGTGGGCTATTTTGTCTTGTCGTCCTCGGCCGCCAAAAGACTGCAAAATCCCGAATGGCTATCGGGTGCATAGGCTTGCCTGTTTGTCAGGTCATAACGGCATCCTTCGCCCATTACGTCAAGACGCAGACCAAGCAGACTGATTGCCTCGCCTCGATTTGCCAGCCACATCGAGGAATGCGACAACTGGCTTGCATCGACCACTGTCACCGTGCCGCTGCCCACCACTTCGAATACATTGTCTGGTCCGATGAAGGCCGCCGTGTCCTCATCTATGCCCAGCCCGATCAGAAAGGGGTTGTACGACGATGCAGCAAGCAGCCGCCCCAACCGATTGCGTTGGGTGAAATGCTGATCAATGATCACGGCATTGGTCAGGCCAAGCCCGGGGGCTAGATTAACGCTGCCTTCGGTTGGGCTTGCGTTGCTGTCACCACTTGCAACCATATGCTCTGACATGATCGAAGCCCCGGCAGAAGTTCCGGCTACCGGTACCCCGGCCGCATTGCGGCGACGGATTTTGCGCGCCACCATAGTGCCGCCCAGAATGGTCGAAAGCCGCAGCTGGTTGCCACCGGTCAGAAATATCCCGGTCGCGCGGTCAAGCATTTCCACAAACTTTGGGTTCTCGCAGTCCGCCCGGGTGTTGATCGGCAGAAATTCGACCTGTCCCGCCCCCAAATCCCGAAAAATGCGCAGATAGTCCGATCCGGTCTTTTCCAACTGAGATGCAGTCGGGATAACGATGATATCGGCATTCGCTCCCCCCGACAGTTCTACGAACCTGCGATGGATCTGCATCTCTTTGACCCGATCTTCACCACCGCCAATCGGGATGATGAAGCCACGGGTTTCCGTTTCGGCAACAGGCGCTGGGCACATTCAGGGGGGTACTTTCCGTTTTTCTTGCGCAATCAGACAGAACCCGCACAACCGTTATGTTCACGTCTTTGCGCAGTTTGACCCGATAGCGCCCGAAATACCAGCAGAGTTGTCTTATGACCTGCTTTCGCAGCGATTGACTTGTAAGCTCTCAAGATGCCGCTTTGCCGATCCGAACGAAGTTCACGGCTTGGGACATAGCGCAATGCGTCACCCACAAAGCGCGACTAGACGGCACTGTCCAACACCTTGCGCAAGGCACCAATTGCGGTGCCAATCCGATCTGCGTGACGCAACAGACTGCCACCCAAAAGATAGATTACATCCTCGCCATACATTGCACGCATGTCGACAGCCCGATCCGTGCTCATTCCGCCACCGGCGCTGGGAAAGATGCCCGTGCCCGGCCCACTGCGGCAGGCATTGGCGATCTCGATGCATTCGCCTGCGGTAAATCCGAACCGTCCGCCGACATTTGGAAACACCGATATATCCACCCCCGCCAACCGTTGCAGGGTGCCAAACATCACACCATGGCAGATGCCGGTATCTTGCGACAGCACCATGGGGCCAAGGAAGGCGGGATGGCTCATCACGGGCAGGTTCAGGGTTGCGTCGGTTGCAATGCGCTGCACCAGCCCAAACCCCAAAAGCCCCGGTATTACCAGAAGGCCCCCAACCCCGGCTTCGGCGGCAAAGCGCAGGTTGGCCTCGATCTGGTCGAACCGTCCCGCAACATTGGGAAAGTATTGGGCATTGCCTCCGGTTTCCCGATTGGCTCGCGCTACCGCAGCAGTGATTTTTTCCACCCGCTCGCGGAAGGGCGCAAACGCCTGATCTGCCAGCCCGTGATCATCCTTGACGATATCCGCCCCGGCCTTGGCGCAAAGATAGGCGATGGCGGCCAGATCATCGGCGCTTAACCCTTGCGGCTTTAGCACAGGCGCGATCAATCCCCCCGTCGCCCGCCCGCAACGCGCCCGCACCCCCGCAATGCCGAACCGAGGCCCGCTAAACCGCGCGGCAATCGTGGCGCCTAGATCAAGGCCGATCACCCGAATGCCCGTCTGGATGGATGAATTGCCGAAGATCACGTTCAACAGTTGCGCAATCTCATGCCCTGCTGAATCGGGGCTAAAGGAAATCACCGTGCGAAACTGCCCCTCGGATTCCTGCCCAATCTCTTCGATCCGACCAACAATTTCATCGGCAATATAGCCTGCTGGCACCACGTCGCGCGGCACCTCGACGGTTTGCTCTAGCGCAATACCCTCGGCCCGCGCCCGCGCCTCGGACAAAGAGTTGGCAAATATCCGGTAGGTGACAGAAAAGCGCATTCTACAACGCCTCGGCCTTCAGCACCGAATGCACAGCCTCTATTCGTACAGCGCCCAGCGCCGCTTCGTCGATGCCGGTTTGCTGCCCGGTCAGCCGCTCCACCGCCCGCACCAGCGCCAGCGCGTCCAACCCGTAATAGCCCATCAGATAGCCCCGCGATCCACCATGAGCATAAGTATCCTGCAGGCCCAGCCGGATCAGCCGCCGCGCCAGCCCGGCTTCGGCCAACGCCTCGGCCACCATTGACCCAATGCCCCCCGCCACCAGATGATTTTCCAGCGTCACCACGCCGAAACGGCATGCCTCGGCATGCGCGACGATCCCAGCGGCATCGAATGGCTTCAGTGTGTTAAGGTGCAGGTGCCGCACCGACACCCCGGCGCTATCGAATGCTGCGCGCGCGCGCATTGCCTCTTCGGTGGTAATGCCTGCGGTGACGACCAACACATCAGTTCCCAAAGACAAAACCCGCATTTCCCCGACCCGGATCGGCGTATCGAACAGCCGTGGCACCGATCCGCGCAGCACCCGGCAATAGACCGGCCCGTCAATGCCGTCAGCGGCGGCACAAATACTTTCCACCTCGGTCGCATCGCCCGTTTCCAATACGGTCATGTTGGGAATAGTGCGCATCACTGCCACATCTTCGATCGCCTGATGCGTCATGCCACCTGGAGTGGTGATGCCGGGCAAAAACCCCATCAGCCGGACTTTGCGGCGGGGATAGGCGATGGAAGCCATCAACTGATCATAGGGACGCCGATAAAGAAACACGCCAAAGCTATGAAGAAACGGGCGAAATCCCGCAAGACCAAGGCCGCCCGCAAAAGACAGCATGTTTTGCTCGGCCATACCCATCGACAAGAACCGATCCGGATGCCGATCGCGGAACCCGTCGATCTCACAGCTAGAGGTAAGGTCGGCAGACAGGCAAAGCACATCCGGGTTTGCCAAAGCATAGCTCTCAAAGGCGGTTGCATAGGGCCGGTTTACCATCTCGACCATCTTAATGCCCTCCAACCGCGATTGGCGCGATGCCAAGTTCTGCCGCGATGCCGATATTGGTCGCATCACGCTCCGCATCGGTTTTGAACCGGACATAATGCAGGCGGGGCATGCGCGGTTCAAGAAATGCCATCCCCTTGATGGGCGAGGAATGTGCAAGAATAATCAGCGGCTTGCCCGCATGTGGTTCGGCTTTGGCCTGACGTAACGCAGCCACGTCATGCGCATCAACTTCGGCCACCACAGCGCCAAAATTGCGCAACTTGGTGGCGATATTGCCCACAGTCATCACATCGTCCATCGCGCCATCGCATTGTTGACGGTTAACATCCATCAGGGCCCAAAGGTTGTCGATGCCGTGATGTGCTGCGGTCTGCACCGCCTCCCACGTCTGACCTTCCTGCACCTCACCATCCGACATGAAAACGCAAACCTCGCCGCTTTCGCCCCGCCGCCTTCGCCCCCAAGCCAGACCCGCCGCAGTCGAGAATCCGATGCCCAAGGTGCCGTTATGCACTTCCATGCCGGGGCTGTGTTCGGCCCCGATCATCTCGACTGAAGAGCCATCTACATTAAACATCTCCAGCCCCTCGGCGGCCATTCGGCCCATCTCGATCAAGGTGGCATAGGCAACCAATGCATAGTGCGCCGGCGCTATGAACAGACGATCATATTCTGCCATGAAGGGACCGTTGTATCCCGCGCCTGTGACGTAATCGGGGTTGGCCGCAGACGGCACGCCCGCAAAAGGTGCGGGAATCATTGGCAACGTAGAGGGGCCAAGGTGTAGCGCCTCATTGTACAAGAACGCCAACTGCTCGGCGGCTGAACAGGCTTGCGAAAGATATCCGCCGTTGTTGCGGATCACATGCTCAAACACCCGCCGCCGAATGCCAAGGGCTATGTCTTCTGTGGTCCGGGCGTTCGGCAATGCTGGCATCATGGTTCCTTCCAAAGTGGCAGGGCCGAAGATACCTATCCCCAGCCCTGTCGCGTCATATTATGTCAGCGTGCAGGCAGCGGCATCCAAGCTGGAACTGCCACTTCGGCATGGGCAAAGGCCGGTAGTTTGGCGCCCAAATCCTGCATGTTGGTAATATCCAGTTCGGTCAGCATCTTTTGCGTAATCAATGTTGGCGGTACGATCACATTGTGACCGGGGTCTTCGCCTGCCAACAGCATCGCCAACGCGCGAACGGAAACCTCGCCGACAACGGCGGGGTTGGTGGCAGCCGTGGCCTTCCATGCCGATCCCGGTTCGCGCATTGCGGCGATGTCGGCGGTCGAGACATCAGCCGAATAGATCGACACCGCACCCGACATCCCAGCCTCATCAACTGCGATTTTCACACCCTTGGCAAACTCGTCATAGGGGGCAAACATCACCGTAATGTTCGGGTTGGCCGATAGCACCGACCGCGCCTGATTGGCGACCGAATTGGCAATCGGGTTGTCCAATGTGCCGAACTCTGCAACCTGCGTGATGCCCGGATTGGCGGCTTTCACTTCTTTCCAGGTTTCATCGCGACGATCCAGCGGCGCAATGCCCGCTACATAGACATAGCCCGCAGTCCAGGTGGTGCCATTGTCGGCCACAGCCTGTTCCAATGCCAGCCGGGCAAGATCACGGTCGGATTGCTCTACCTGCGGCACTGCCGGATTTTCGACGTTCACGTCAAACGCCACCACTTTGATGCCTGCGTCGACCGCACGCTGCACGGCGGCCTGCATCGATTCCGTCAGCCCGTGCTGCACAATGATGCCCTGTACGCCCAAAGCGATGGCCTGATCCACCATGTCGGCCTGCAATGCGGCGTCTTGACGGCTGTCAAACACCCGCAGATCCACACCCAAAGCAGCTGACTGCTTTTCTACGCCCGACAAATAGGCTTGGAAGAAATCGCCCGTGGAAAGATACCGTACAAGCGCGATTTTAACTGCGCCCGGGTTGTCGAACGGCGCGGGCATGTCTTGTGCCAGTGCAAGACCCGGCAACATCGCGATCCCGCCCATCAAAGCAATAATCAAACGTCTGGAAACCATCGAAACCTCCTCTTTCTTTGTTTCAGATCAACGTCATAGGCGCGCCCGGCCGGTGCGGCCCGATAGCGCGAAAGTAAACACCAAGGCTACAACCAGCACCGCTCCCTTGATGAAATCCTGTGTGTAGTAGGGCGCGTTCAGCATGGTCATGCCCTGCAACAAAATGCCGACAAACAAGGCGCCAATTGCTGTCCCGAACGCGTTCGGCTTGCTGGCACCCAACACCGCATAGCCAATCAAAGCTGCCGCGACCGCATCTAGCAAAAGGTTGTTGCCAGAGGCCACGTCGCCGCGTCCCAACCGTGCCGCCAACAGAATGCCACCAACCGACGCCAACGTGCCCGAGATCATATACGCCAGCACCCGGTAACGATCGACGTTCACCCCCGCCAGCTTGGCGGCCTGCGCATTCGATCCAATGGCATACATCAGCCGTCCGTGCCGCGTCAGTTCAAGAAAGCCCCAAACCAATACGGCGATCAGCACCAAGAATACCACCGAAAGCGGCACCAGATCCGCCACGATAAAGCTGATGCGATGTCGCCCCAACATCAGGAAAGCTTCTGAAAACGTGCCAACCGCCACCGACCCATCAGACAGCGCCATACCGGTCGAGATCGAATTGCCTTCGGTCGGGATACGCTGCGCGCCCACCAGCAAGAACATCATTCCCAGTGTGGCCAGAAGGTCCGGCACCTTCATCTTGACGATCAGCAGGCCGTTTACCAACCCGACCGTCGCCCCCATCGTCAAACATAGCAGCACTGCCGCCACTGCGTTCAACTCCCAGATCACCATAACGTAGGCAGACAGCATCAGGGCCGACGTTGCCACCGCGCCAATTGAAAGATCAAATCCACCCACCACCAGCGTCGCCGTCACACCAAGCGCCAGGATGCCGGTTATCGCCACGGATTGCAGGATAAACACGGCGCTGAATGGCGATAGAAATCCCTCGGCGGTAATGCTGAAGAACACGATCAAACCCACCATCAGGATTAGAAATCCAAACCTGATTGCAAAGTCGATGGCACCTGATCTTTGCGTCATGAAAGCCGCCCTGCTGTTTGCCCCGGCGCGTCGGTCATCTCTGCCATTAGCTGCGCCATATCAATGTTTTCATTGCGATGCGCACCAACGACAGCGCCCTCGCTTAATACCAGAACCCGGTCCGCCACCTCGAACGCTTCGTCCAGTTCTGACACCAGCACCAACGTCGCACGTTTGATCGCCGTTTCCCGGATCTTTGCGCCAATATCGCGGCGCGCTTGAATATCCACGCCTTGAAACGGCTCGTCCAAAATCAACAACCGTGATGCTTCAGACATCCAGCGTGCCACCATTACCTTTTGCTGATTGCCACCCGACAACGTCAGGATTGGGTCGGCGGGGCTTTGGCACACCACCCCCATATCGGAAATCATCCGCCGGGCAGTCGCGGCTTCGGTTGCGGTAGTGATAAAATGGGCACGGCTGTGATGGCCTAGAAACGGCAGCGTCAGGTTTCGGGTGATGTTGAAATCTGGCACCACCGCATTGATGATCCGGTCGCGCGCTGCCATGAAAACACCGGCGCGGATCGCCGCTCCGGGGTGGCGTGGGGCATAGGGGCGGCCATCAAGGCTCATTTCGCCCGCCACCGGGTGTGCCAGCCCGTATAGCACCGCTGCCAGATCAGATTTCCCTGATCCAACCAAACCAACGACGGCCACCACCTCGTTCTCGTGGCAGGTAAGATCAAAGCGCCGCGCGCCGTGCCGCAATTGCAGCCCGCGCGCCACCAAAACCGGCTTGCCAGCCTGCGGGATTTCCAATTCCATTTCGGTCATTTCGCGGCCCAGCATCGCGCGCACCGCCCCCGAATAATCAAGCCTCGGCCCCTCGGTCAGCCCTGAAATCGCGCCGTCTCGCATCGACACGATCCGGTCCGCAAGCTGCCGGATATCCGACATTCGGTGCGAAATATAAAGGATTGCCACATCCTGTTTGCGGAACTGGTCGATCAGTGCAAACAATCGGTCTGCCTCGGCCGCCGACAGCGATGATGTCGGCTCGTCAAGGATCAAAAGTTTGGGATTATGTGCCATTGCGCGGGCAATTGCCACGCGTTGCCGGTCGGCAAGGGTCAAATCCGACACGCGGCGTGTGACGTCGATTTCCAGCCCAACCGCCGCAGCGATTTCCCGCGCTCGCCTGTTCAGCGCGCGTCGATTGATGAACATCCCCGAGCCATCGGCAAGAGAATCCAGCATCAGATTGGAGGCGATATCCAGATCAGGCACCACGCCATCATTGATGCTTTGGTGAACCGTCACCACACCCGCCTTTAGCGCCGCCGAAGGATTGGCCGGACGAAACACCTGCCCCGCCAGACGAACTTCGCCGTGGTCTGCGGCATGAACCCCGCTTAAGATTTTAACCAACGTCGATTTTCCCGCGCCGTTGGCACCCATAAGCACTGTCACCTGCCCGGCAGGAATTGTCATATCTACACCGCGCAAAACAAAGTTGCGCCCAAATGCTTTGTGCAATCCCGTCACTGTGATCGAGGTATCCGCCACCAGTTCCTCCTGCCAACGGATCAAGCTACGGGCTTAATCTTTCATGAGTCAATACAAATTGACAATTGCCCAAAAAAGCTGAAAACCTAGTTCTCACATCTACTGAAAAGTGCAAGCTTCACTAGAATGCGGTCGCGTTAACTGGGGGAAATGATGACATCAGATACCTACGCAGCACTTACCCCGCAGACTTTGCCGCAGCGTCTTGGTGGCATTGCCGCCTTGCACTCACGTCTGGGGGATCATGCGAACTGGACCGTGCGCGAGGTGGGCGATGGCAACTTGAACCTCGTGTTCATCGTGCAAAGTCCGGCGGGCGGTGTCGTGGTCAAGCAGGCGTTGCCTTATGTGCGATTGGTCGGCGAAAGCTGGCCACTGCCCCTGCGCCGCAGCTTCTTTGAATACAACGCCCTGATCCGACAGCAGGCCCGCGATCCGGGGTCCGTTCCAGAAGTTTTTCATTTTGATGAGGGTCAAGCCATTGTAGTGATGGAGTATCTGGACGAACACGTCATTTTGCGGCAATCGTTGATGGCCGGAAGGCGCCACGCCGGGCTTGGCCGGATGTTGGGCCAATTTTGTGCCCGTACGCTTTTTCGCGGTTCTGATTTGTCGATGAAAACCGCTATGCGCAAAGCCGACCTCGCGTTGTTCGCCGGCAATGTAGAGTTGTGTGACATCACAGAAGCTTTGGTTTTCACCGATCCCTATTTCGACGCCCCTCTCAACCGCTATACCCCACAACTCGCACCAATCGTTTCCCGTTTGCGTGCCGATGTAGATCTCAAGATTGCGGCTCAACATTTGAAGATGGCTTTCGCCAACAACGCCGAAACCCTGCTTCATGGCGACTTGCACACTGGATCGGTGATGGTGTCCGACCTTCAGGCGCGGGTGATCGACCCCGAATTTGCCACCTATGGCCCGATGGGTTTTGATGTTGGCATGCTGATTTCCAACTTCCTGATGGCCTACTTGGCGCAACCCGGCCATGCCGGGCATTTGGGCGCGCGGGCTGGCTATCAAGACTGGATCTTGGGCGAAGTTGACATTCTGTGGCAAAGCTTTGTTGAAGAGTTCACTCAGCTTTGGCGAACCGAACGCACCGGTATGCTATATCCTGCCACTTTGTTCGAAGATCAGGGTCAGGTTATGGCGGCCGAACAGGCGCGTCTTGATCGACTTGCCGCGATCTGGCGCGACGCGCTGGGCTTTTGTGGCATCGAAATGCACCGCCGCATTCTTGGATTGGCACATATCGCAGAGTTTGACACGATTGGTGACCAGACGATCCGTGCCCATCTTGAGGCGCGCGCGCTTATGTTAGGCCGCACTTTGGCGGTATCGCGCGGCCAGATTACCGATATCCGTCAGGTGCTTGATTTGACGCGGGCTTGCAACGGCGAGGACACCCCATGAAGATCGACGGCAAACCTTTCCGCTCAATTTGGCATCAGGCTGATGGCACTGTGCAGATCATTGATCAGCGCTGGTTGCCGCATGAACTGCGCATCGTTTCTTTGCGATACCGGGCCGAATTCGCCAACGCTATCCGCGATATGTGGGTGCGCGGCGCACCGCTTATCGGGGCAACGGCCGCCTGGGGCATGGCGGTTCAGATGGCGGCAGACCCATCGGATGCGTCGCTTGCCGAAACGTGGGTAATGCTGCACGAAACCCGCCCCACGGCCATCAACCTGCGTTGGGCGCTAAATGAAATGCGCACTCTTTTGACACCCTTGGCCCCGCAGTATCGCGCTGAGGCCGCCCGTCGCCGTGCCATTGAGATCTGCGATGAGGATGTCGAGATTAACCGCCGCATCGGCGAAAATGGTCTGGCGATTATCCGCGATATTGCCGGGCGCAAGAACGGCGGGCCCGTCAACATCCTGACCCATTGCAACGCCGGGTGGCTGGCGACGGTCGATTGGGGAACGGCCACTTCGCCGATCTATCACGCGATGGCTGCGGGCATTGACGTGCACGTCTTTGTCGACGAAACCCGCCCCCGCAACCAAGGCGCGCAACTGACCGCGTGGGAGATGAACCACCATGGCGTCAGCCATAATCTGATCGTCGACAACGCCGGTGGCCACCTGATGCAACACGGCGAGATCGACATGGTTATTGTCGGCACCGATCGCACCACCGCACAGGGCGATGTCTGCAACAAGATCGGCACCTACCTTAAGGCGCTGGCCGCCCATGCCAACAACGTGCCATTTTATGTGGCACTGCCTTCGCCTACCATTGATTGGACGGTGAAGGACGGCGTGAAAGAAATCCCGATAGAAGAGCGTGCCGGTGAAGAGGTGACGCTGGTGCAGGGCCGCAATGCAGAAGGACGCGTGATCACCGTGCAAATCTCGCCTGATGGCACCACCGCCCGCAACCCGGCGTTTGACGTAACGCCGGCGCATCTGGTGACAGGCTTGATCACCGAACGCGGCGTGTGCGCGGCCACTTCAGACGCGATGGCCGCCCTGTTCCCCGACTGTGCAATCAAATCCTGACTGCGGACTCAATTTGCCAACAATGCCTCGGCCACGCTTAGTCCGGTGACCAAATGGGTGACATAGCCACCGCGAATTGCGGCTTGCGTGGCTGCCAGCTTGTCCACTCCGGGTGTGACCAGAATGCCCATGTCCAGCCCGACCAACCGATCAATCGGCACGCCGATCATCCGATCGCTCATTGGTCCCGGAATGGCGTGGCCCGCGCTGTCGATGAAACGTCCGCACAACACCCCGATCGCGCCCTTTGCCTTGTGCCAGTTCAGATCGTCAAGCGTTGCCAAACCTGAAACCACGATATGGCTGGTTGGATCGCATGTACCAACCGAAAACAGAAATTTGTTCACCGTCTCAAGCAATTCCAATTGAGCATGGATAATTGGCTCGGCGCGCAGCTCTCGGGCCAGGGTGATCGAACTGATCACGGCAGGCGCATGCAAATTCAAACAGCGGGCACCCAACCGTTGCGCCAACCGGGTTGAACATGCCTCTGCGGTAAACCCGTAGGGGGTCGCCATCGAGCCCACCAGTTGCAGAACCGTCAAATCCTCGATGGTCTGCGCTTCAACCAATTCGGCCATCTCATAGACCGTCCGCCCCCAGGCGACACCCAGTTTGTCGCCCGGCTCAAGCAGTTTTGGCAGCCAATCCGCTGCACCGCGAACCACACGCATAAAGGCGGTCTCACTGTCACAACCCTCGTCGGGCACCACATAGGCGGCCGCCAACCCGTACTTTTTGCACAAGGCAAGTGCTGCGCGATGGGTGGTAAAAGCCGGCGCATTCAGGGTGATGCGGATATAGCCGCGTTCGCGCGCCTCTTGCAGATAGTTCACCACGGTTGCCCGCGAAATGCCCAGCCGGTCAGCGATATCTTTCTGGTTCATACCGTCTTGATAATACATCCAAGCCACACCGATCACGACGTTCTCGCCGCTTATCTGCCCCGTCGTGCGCCGCTTGGGATTTGCCATTCAAAGCACTCATTTTATCTATGACAATTCAATTTGACTTTTGTATAATAAAGCTGAACGGTCAACGGTTTCTTTCATCCACCCGGATCATCCGAAGTATGCATTGAATAGAGGTATTGGAATGTTCGCGAACCTTTGGCAAGACGCTGCGGCCCTTGCACTTCAGAATGCGGCGGGGCCGGATGATATGGCCCACGCCAGTCTTCGCGAACTGGCGCTGCGGGTCTATACCTCCCGGCTGTTGGGGCAAAACCCCGATCTGGTGATGCATGGCGGCGGCAATACATCAGTCAAGATGGTGGCGCGCGACGTGTTTGGCGATGCGGTAGATGTGCTGCACATCAAAGGTTCTGGCTGGGATCTTGAGGTGATCGAGGCGGCGGGCCTGCCTGCCGTCCGGATAGCACCGCTCATGCGGCTTCGCGAACTGACCGTGCTGTCTGACGAAGATATGGTCAATGTGCAGCGCGCCAATCTGATGGACAGTGCCGCCCCGAATCCCTCGGTCGAAACCCTGCTGCATGCCTATCTGCCGCATAAATACGTTGATCATACCCATGCTACCCCTTTCCTGACGCTGGCCAATCTGCCCGAAGTCCACGCTGCCACCCGTGAGATTTTCGGTAGCCGTCTGGCTTTCGTGCCCTATATCATGCCTGGTTTTGCCCTTGCCAAAGCTGCGGCCGAAGTAGCCGAAGCCCACCCCGAGGCCGAAGGCCTGCTGCTGTTAAACCACGGCCATTTCACTTGGGGGCCGACAGCCAAATCGTCCTATGATCGCGTCATTTCGCATACAAATGAGGTCGAGGCCTGGCTGGCCGACCGTCGCCCTTCACGCTTGCACGCCGTCGTCGCCTTGACGCAAGCCACCGTTGCCACCCTGCTGCCAACCCTGCGTGGTGCCATCGCCATGCACTTCGGTGCCGACGTTCCGATGCCGGTCTTTGATCTGCGATCTGACCCCGAGATTGATAGTTTCCTTGCCCGTCCTGACCTGACGGCGCTTGCCTCGCGTGGCGTGGCGACCCCCGATCATGTAATCCGCACCAAAGGCCATCCTTTGGTTTTGGATGCTACTGTTCTGGCGGGCGGAGCCGCGGCAATTGCAGCGGCAGTTGATGGGTTTGTTGCCCGCTATACTGCCTATTTCGACCGCCATGCCCCGCGTTTTGGGGGGGCTAAAACCATGCTTGCCCCCACGCCGGGCTTAGCTTGGGTGCCAGGGCTTGGCCTGATCGGTATTGGTGCCAATGCCGCCGCCGCCCGTATTGCCGCCGATATTGGCAGCCAGACAACGGCGGTCATGCGCGACGGCGAGGCGGCGGGTGGGTTTTATCCGATCCCCGAGGCCGATATGTTCGACATGGAATATTGGTCGCTAGAGCAGGCCAAGCTGGGCAAAGGTAAGCGCCCTGCTTTCCAAGGCCGCATCGTCTTGATCACTGGCGGGGCAGGGGCAATCGGTCTGGCAACAGCGCGGGCTTTTGCCGCCCTTGGGGCCACGATTTTTGTCGTCGATGTAGCGCAGGAATCCCTTGATAACGCTTTGAAAACCCTTGGCCGCGATCACGGTGGCATCGCCATAGACATCACAGAACCGGGGGCCGCCGCTGCGGCTGTCGCGGCTTGTGTGCGCCGCTTTGGTGGGCTGGATATTCTGGTCTCCAATGCAGGAGCGGCGATTTCGGGCGATGTGGCCACTCTGCCAGACACGCTTTTGCGGCAAAGTTTCGAGCTGAACTTTTTTGCCCATATGGCCTTTGCCCAAGCCGCGACCGCCGTATTCAAGGCCCAGGGCCGCGGTGGCCAGATCTTGTTCAACGTCTCCAAACAGGCGGTTAATCCCGGCAAGGGCTTTGCCGCCTATGGTCTGCCCAAGGCCACCACGTTCTTTTTGCTGCGTCAACTGGCGTTGGAACTGGGCGGCGACAGCATTCGCGTTAACGGCATCAACGCCGACCGCATCCGATCTGGCCTGTTGACCGACGCGATGATTGATACCCGTGCCGCCGCTCGATCGGTTGACCGTGAAACCTATCTTGCCGGCAACCTGTTGAAACGCGAGGTCGAAGCCCGTCATGTCGCCGAGGCCTTCACCTACCTCGCTATGGCCGAACGCACGACGGGCCATGTGATGACCGTGGATGGCGGCAATATCGAAGCGGCGTTGCGGTAAGTCAGGCCTGAATCAAAAAGGCCCCTGAATCTCAACCGCGCCCCTTCCATGGGATCAGCGCCCTTTCGGCCATCCGCATCAGGATATCAATGCCATAGCCAATGATGCCGATCAGAATGATCCCCATCACCACCACATCGGTCATCTGAAACTTTGACGCGGCAATGATCATCATGCCCGCGCCTTTTTGCGCGGCCACCAGCTCGGCCGCCACAACCGTGCCCCAGCAAACGCCCATCGCAACCCGTGCGCCGGTAAAGATATCAGGCAAAGAGTTGGGAATGATCACATGCCGCATGATCTGCCATTTCGATGCGCCCAAAGAATAGGCCGCGTGGATTTTCGATATCCGCACCCCCGAAACACCTGACCGCGCGGCGATGACCATGATCCACAGGGCGGCAAGAAACAGCAGCACGATCTTCCCGCTTTCCCAGATGCCAAACCAGATAATCACCAACGGTATCAACGCCAGCGGCGGAACGGGGCGCATGAATTCTACAATCGGGTCAAACCAGCCGCGAAACCACCCCGAAAGGCCCATTGCATAGCCCAGCGGAATCCCCACAACCGAGCCCAACACAAACCCAGCCAATACCCGCATCAACGACGCACCAAGATGTGCCCACAGCGAGGTATTCTGATAGCCGTTTTTGCCAATTTCGATAAGCCGTGCAACCACCGCTTCGGGTGAAGGCAGCCAGATCGGCTCCATCTGCAGGCCTTTGCGCGGCGTAAAGTTCAGCGACCCCTTCGCGGTCAGCACCAGACTTGCGTTATCCACCTTCACAGTCTGGTCTGCGGCGATGGGCACTCCATTGATGGCAACAATCTGATAGCCCTCCGCATCGCCACCTTCGTCATTGTCGACCGGCTTGATCAACACTGATCGCCAGGCTGCCACCACGGCAGTGTCATCTTTGGCAAAGCCATCCCCCGCGGCCACTTCTGGCGTGGCAGGCTTGGATCCCACATCATGCACCAACACGCTGACCGTGCCATCATCGGTTTCCCCTGCCGCGTTCTGCGCCGTGTAGGTGAATGAGGTATACCCCATGAACGGCCCCGGCATATGCAGCGGCACCAGTTTCGAACCGGTAAACGCCCCCCAGATCAGGAAAATTGTCAGGATCGAAATAACCGATGCCGCGCGATCCGGCGTAATCGCGCTTTCATCGCCAAAGGTCACCGTTTTCAGGCTGGTAAAATCATGCCGCGCCGATTTCCTTCGCCGCAGCGCATGCACCACCAGATAGGCCACGACGAACAGCGCAATATAGAACCCCAGCACGATCATGCGACACCTGCCGTTTTGGCATCGGTGCGCCCCATGATCTCTTCTTCCATACCCCAGATCATCGACAGTATTTCCTCGCGGGTGTCGGCAAATCCATCTGATTTCTTGACCTCTCGCAGGTCCGCCGAAACGCCCCTTTCCGCGAATGGCAGCCGGTATTCCTTGAAGATCCGCCCCGGTCGTGGTGCCATCACCACCAACCGCTCACCCAGCAACAGCGCCTCTTCCACCGAATGGGTGATCAGCACCACCGTTTTGCCGGTTTCCTTCCACAGCTTCAGCACCAACCCCTGCATTTTTTCCCGCGTCAACGCATCCAGCGCGCCCAAAGGTTCGTCCATCAAGATCACGTCGGGGTCATTCGCCAAACACCGTGCCAGCGCCACCCGCTGCTGCATCCCGCCCGAAAGCTCGTAGACCGCCTTGTCGCCAAAATCATGCAAGCCCACGGTTTCCAGCAAATGGTCGGTGATTGCATCGCGTTCACCCTTGGCCATGCCCTTCATCCGGGGGCCAAAGTCGATGTTGTGGCGCACCGACATCCACTCGAACAGCGCGCCTTGCTGAAACACCATGCCGCGCTGCGGGCTTGGGCCTTTCACGACAGTACCACCCAGCACTATACGCCCTTCGGTCGGCGCCAAGAACCCTGCCAATATATTCAACAATGTCGTCTTGCCGCAGCCAGATGGCCCAAGCACTGACAACAATTCACCTTGCTTCAACTCAAGGGATACGTTTTGCAGCGCCTGCACGGATTTCCCGTTCGACAGGTCGAACCGCATCGAAATGTTGTCGATAGTCAATCCTGACACGGCGTATCCCCTGCAAGCAGACAGAAAAGCGGCCCGGAATTACCCGAGCCGCCCAAGTTTCGCTTACATCGCGCCAGCAGCAGCCAGCGGCCCGGTGTTCACCGCGTTGTCATAGGTTTCCAATGCCGCCGGGATGCTGCCCGCCGTTACGAAAACCGATGCCACGCCAGCCATAAACGCCTGTGCGCCACCGCCCAGCCATTTGGCCGACAACTGATCTTCCACCGTTGGGAACACAAAAGTTGCCAAGGTCTCAGCGGTCGCTGCTTCGTCCATACCGGCATCCTTGGCGATCACCGGCAGCATTTCTGCCTGCTTGGTGGTGTCGGCCCACATGGCATTGGCATCTGCCGTTACCTTCAGGAATTTTGCCACCAACTCCGGGTTCTCCGCCACGAAAGAGGCGGGGCCGGATGTCACGTCAAACACCAAAATCCCCAACTCTTCTTTTTCCGCGCCGGTCAGCAGCACATTGCCGCTTTCCTTCATGCGCCGCAGCGCCCCGCCCCAACCGCAGACCATATCAAGCCCGCCCTGAGCAAAGGCTGCTGCCCCATCTGGCGGCGCCATGTCCACGATTTCCATCGTGGCGATATCCACACCGAAATGCTCCATCTGCTTAAGAAAGCCGTAATGTGCCGCAGATCCAATCGGCAGCGCTACCTTCTTGCCGGCCAGTTCGGCAGCGTTGTCCTTGGTAATTTCAAGATCCGTGCGCACAACGCAGTTGTCGTTGTCGGCATAGGAAACCGCCACGTCCAGCGTCTGCAAATCCTGCCCGGCGGACGTGGCCACCACGAACGGCGGCACACCCTGCGACACCGAAAGATGCACGTCACCTGACGCCATCGCCGCCGACATCGCCGTGCCGGTATCGAACGACCGCCAGTTGATCTTGACGCCCATTTCAGCCTCATAGGTGCCCATTACCTTGGCGTATTCAAACGGCATCGGCCATTCGAGGAAATAGGCCACGGTGATTTCGTCCAGTGCGAAAGCAGCGTTGGAACCGGCAAGCAGGGCAAACCCGGCCACCGCACTCATAAGTGTATTGCGTTTGGTCATTCAATCCTCCGTGTTGTTGGTGCCGCGTGCTGAAGTTTGCCGCAGTTCTGATCGTAGTCTATAGTGCAATCTCGGCCCGTATAGGTCCAGAAAGCCGACGGGCTGTGATACCAGACCACGGGAATTTTACCTATTGCAAGGCCCGCGCGGAAGAAAAGATTAATCGCCGCTTCTGCTATTCTTAACTGGCGTTAAGAAGAAGGGCACTCTGGCCCTAAGGCCATGCAACGGGATGCAAGATAATCGTCTTCGACCGGTTTGCTTGCCGCTTTTCGCAGCAGCCCGAAAAAACCACCACTGGATAAGGATACCGCCATGGAAGGCATGACCAACGCAAACGACATCTCCGAGGTGATCGAGGCCGATCGCGCCCATCTTTGGCACCACCTGATCCAGCATAAACCGTTCGAGACGATCGACCCGCGTATCATCGTCGAAGGCAAAGGCATGCGTGTCTGGGATGCCAAGGGCAAAGAACACCTTGACGCGGTGTCGGGTGGCGTCTGGACGGTGAACGTCGGCTATGGCCGGGTTTCTATTGCCGATGCCGTGCGTGACCAACTGATCAAGATGAACTACTTCGCCAATTCGGCAGGCTCGATCCCCGGCTCGATGTTCGCCAAACGCCTGATCGAAAAGATGCCGGGCCTGACCCGTGTCTATTATTCCAACTCGGGGTCGGAAGCGAACGAGAAGGTCTTCAAGATGGTGCGCCAAATCTCGCATCGTCACCATGGCGGCCGCAAATCCAAGATCCTGTACCGCGAGCGTGATTATCACGGCACCACCATTGCCTGCCTGTCCGCAGGCGGCCAGCCACAGCGCGTCATGCAATACGGCCCGTTGACCCCCGGATTTGTCGAGGTGCCGCATTGCCTTGAATACCGCAAACAGTGGGACGTGGCCGACTATGGCCGCCGCGCCGCCGACGCGATTGAAGAAGTGATCCTGCGCGAAGGCCCAGATACCATTGGTGCTATCTGCCTCGAGCCGGTCACCGCTGGCGGTGGCGTCATTGTGCCGCCCGAAGGCTACTGGGACCGCGTTCAGGAAATCTGCCGCAAATACAACATCCTGATCCATATCGACGAGGTCGTTTGTGGCGTTGGCCGCACCGGTACATGGTTTGGCTATCAGCATTACGGCGTGAAGCCCGATTTCGTCACCATGGCCAAAGGCGTGGCGTCAGGCTACGCCGCTATTTCTTGCACCGTCACCACCGAAGCGGTGTTTGACATGTTCAAAGATGACCCGTCTGATCCGATGAGTTATTTCCGCGATATCTCGACCTTTGGTGGCTGCACTGCCGGCCCTGCCGCTGCCTTGGAAAACATGCGCATCATCGAGGCGGAAGGGCTGCTTGACAACACCACCCTGATGGGCGCGCGGGTGCTTGATAACCTGAACGCACTGGCCGAAAAGCACAAAGTAATCGGCGATGTGCGTGGCAAGGGCTTGTTCTGCGGTGCCGAATTGGTGGCAGATCGCACCACGCGCGAACCTGCCGATGAAAAGCAGGTGGCCGCTGTTGTTGCCGATTGCATGGCGCAAGGTGTGATCATCGGCATGACCAACCGCAGCTTGCCGGGCTTTAACAACACGCTCTGCCTGTCGCCCGCGCTGATCGCGACGGCCGATGATATCGACAATATCACCGATGCCATCGACAAGGCGCTGACCAAAGTGTTCGGCTAAATCCACAGGCCGTAACCAAATAGCACCCCTTCGGGGCAAGCCTTTTCTCTCGCCGTGCAGGCTTGCGCCCGCACGGCGAGGTGATTCTGAGTATTTGGACAAGAAAAAGCCGCTTCTTGCAGGGCGCTTGACAGAACCGTGGGATGCAGGGCTGATATAAGTCCAGTTGCCCCGCGAAATGGGTCCAGAATGTCAATTCCACCAGACAGCTTTTTCCTGCCACCACAGTTTAGTGGCACCCTGCAACAGCAGATCCGCCAAATGGTGGCCGAGGGTATTCTGTCGGGGCGCTTTCGGGCGGGGGATAAAATGCCGTCATCGCGCGGCTTGGCCACCCATCTTGGGATCAGCCGCATCACCGTGACGCTGGCCTACACCGATCTTGTGTCTTCTGATTATCTGATGTCGCGCGGGCGATCTGGGTATTTCGTTTCTGACTCTGCGCCGCGCCAACCGGACTTTCCGCAATCCCCCGATCAGTCCGGCGACGACGTTGATTATGATGCGATCACCGGACAGCGGTTTTCCCGCGCAACCCGGGTCACAAAACCCGAAGATTGGCGCAGCTACCCCTATCCCTTTATCTATGGCCAGCCTGACGCCTCTTTGTTTGACCATCAAAACTGGCGTCTTTGTGCCATGCGTGCGCTGGGAAAACGGGATTTTGAAACCCTTACGTCCGACTACTATGAACGCGATGACCCGCTGTTGATCGAGTATATCCTGCGCAATATCCTGCCACGTCGGGGCATCAGCGCCCGCCCGGCCAATGTGCTTTTGACTCTGGGCGCGCAAAACGCGCTTTGGTTGGCGGCGCAGGTGTTGCTTGGCCCTGAACGAACGGCCGTGCTGGAGAATCCGTGCTACCCTGGTTTGCGCGGCATTGTTGATCAAACAAACTGCCATGTGCAATCGGTCAATGTCGATGCCGACGGTCTGCCCCCCGAGGCCATTCCGCCCCGTGCCGATGTGGTCTTTACCACCGCCAGCCACCACTGCCCAACCAACGCCACCATGCCGCTGCCGCGTCGTCACGCCTTGCTGCAGGCCGCCTCGACGCGCAATTTCATTGTGGTCGAGGATGACTACGAGTTTGAGATGTCGTTCCTCAAGCCCGCCTCGCCATCGCTTAAATCCCTCGACCGCGAAGGTCGCGTGATTTACGTCGGATCCTTCTCAAAGTCGTTGTTTCCGGGCATTCGCCTCGGTTACCTCGTCGGCCCCGAGGCGTTCATCCGCGAGGCGCGTGCCCTGCGCGCCGCCGTTTTGCGCCATCCGCCGGGGCATATTCAGCGTACTGTTGCTTACTTCCTTAGCCTTGGTCACTACGACGCCCTGATCAATCGCATGAAGCAGGCCTACAAACGCCGCCGCATGATCATGGATGAAGCCATTGCCGATCATGGCCTTACCATCGCGGGGCAGGGCGGCTTTGGCGGCTCCAGTATCTGGATGCGCGCGCCGGACCATGTCGATACCGAACGCCTCGCTGAAACCCTGCGGGCCGAAGGTGTGCTGATTGAACCCGGCCGAGTGTTCTTTGACCCGACATCCGGCCCCGACAATTACTACCGCC
Organism: Paracoccaceae bacterium; assembly: GCA_049696055.1. Lineage (GTDB taxonomy): Bacteria > Pseudomonadota > Alphaproteobacteria > Rhodobacterales > Rhodobacteraceae > JBAVTI01. The sequence goes on from JBAVTI010000102.1 coordinate 35,505, forward strand.
TTGCCTATTCCTCGATCCCCAACAGCAAGATCGCCGAAGGTATCGGCCTGATTGCCAAGACCATTGCCCAGACTGGACCTAAATAGGCGCGCGCACTGGCCCTAACCGCCGTCTGCCTGCACGGCATAGATTGCCACAACCGCCCCAAGGGCTGCGATTTCCAGGGAGACACACCATGAAGATGACCACCGAAGAGGCTTTTGTAAAAGTCCTGCAAATGCACGGGATCGAACATGCCTTTGGCATCATCGGTTCCGCCTTCATGCCGATCTCTGATCTGTTCCCCCGCGCCGGTATTACCTTCTGGGATTGCGCCCATGAAGGCTCGGGGGGGATGATGGCCGACGGTTTCACCCGTGCCTCGGGCAAGATGAGCATGATGATTGCGCAGAACGGCCCCGGCATCACCAATTTTGTGACCGCCGTGAAAACCGCCTATTGGAACCATACCCCCTTGCTGCTGGTGACGCCGCAGGCTGCGAACAAGACCATCGGCATGGGTGGTTTCCAAGAGGTCGAGCAGATGGCACTTTTCGCCGATATGGTCGCCTACCAAGAAGAAGTGCGCGATCCAAGCCGCGTGGCCGAGGTGCTAAACCGCGTAATCCTGCAGGCCAAGCGCGCCTCGGCCCCGGCCCAGATCAACATGCCGCGCGATTACTGGACCCAAGTCATCGACATTGATCTGCCTGCGATGGTGGAATTCGAACGCCCCGCAGGTGGCGAAGATGCAATCAAACAAGCGGCTCAACTGCTTTCCACCGCGAAATTCCCGGTGATCTTGAATGGCGCGGGTGTGGTGCTGGCGGGGGCAATCCCCGCCTCGATGGCGCTGGCCGAACGTCTCGATGCCCCGGTTTGCGTCGGCTATCAGCACAACGATGCCTTCCCCGGTTCGCACCCGCTGTTTGCTGGCCCCTTGGGCTACAACGGCTCTAAGGCCGGGATGGAGTTGATCCAGCAGGCCGATGTCGTTTTGTGCCTTGGCACCCGTCTGAACCCGTTCTCGACCCTGCCGGGCTATGGTCTCGATTACTGGCCGAAAGATGCGAAGATCATTCAGGTTGATCTGAACCCTGACCGTATCGGCCTGACCAAAAAGGTCAGTGTCGGCATTGTGGGCGATGCAAAAAAGGTGGCGACGGCCCTTCTGGCGCAGCTTGCGCCCACTGCAGGCGACACGGATCGCGCCGCCCGCAAAGGCAAGGTCGCCCAAACCAAATCGCAATGGGCACAACAGTTGTCTTCGATGGACCACGAAGATGATGATGCAGGCACCACCTGGAACCAGCGCGCCCGCGCCGATAAACCGGATTGGATGTCGCCCCGCATGGCATGGCGCGCGATCCAATCTGCTCTGCCGCGCGATGCCATCATCTCATCCGACATTGGCAACAACTGTGCCATCGGCAACGCTTACCCGACGTTCGAGGCAGGTCGCAAATACCTTGCTCCCGGTCTGTTCGGCCCCTGCGGCTACGGCCTGCCCAGCATCGTTGGCGCCAAAATCGCCTGCCCCGATACCCCCGTTGTCGGCTTTTCCGGCGATGGCGCGTTTGGTATCGCGGTGACGGAACTTACCGCCATCGGCCGCCCCGAATGGCCCGCCATCACCATGGTTGTGTTTCGCAACTACCAATGGGGTGCTGAAAAGCGCAATTCGACCCTGTGGTATGACGACAACTTTGTCGGAACCGAACTTGACGCAGACGTGACTTACGCTGGCATTGCCCGCGCTTGTGGTCTGCAAGGGGTTCAGGCGAAAACCATGGATGAATTGCGCGCCGCCGTGGCCAAAGCCATCGACGATCAGATGAAGCACGGCAAAACCACCCTGATCGAGGCGCTGATCAATCAGGAACTGGGCGAGCCTTTCCGCCGTGATGCCATGAAGAAACCCGTGGCTGTCGCCGGTATTTCTGCCGCCGATATGCGCCCCCAAGCGCGGGCTTGATGACGCTGCCCTTTGACCTAAGCCCAGGCACCGCTGCCTTTTTGGCGGCGGCGTTGCTTATCGCGGCTTATGTGCGGGGCTATTCCGGCTTTGGCTTTGCGGC